>VSOO01000001.1:0-11243 GCA_009774895.1 Alistipes sp.
CCTCCGGGTTATGAGCCCGACGAGCTGCCAACTGCTCTATCCCGCGATATATCTTCGATAACGTGATCTATCGCTTTTGCTTTGCAAAGGTAATGCAAATTTTCCGTTTCACCAAATATATTTCCTCAAAAAACGCACATCGGACAAACAAACACTGAGCTACAATCA
The DNA here is from genome assembly GCA_009774895.1 of Alistipes sp. Taxonomy (GTDB): domain Bacteria; phylum Bacteroidota; class Bacteroidia; order Bacteroidales; family Rikenellaceae; genus Alistipes. The sequence continues at coordinate 169 of VSOO01000001.1, forward strand.
TTTACCAACGTGTCAAACCCGCACACCCCACGCCCGACCGACGGCATCCCCGGAAAGAAGCGGGATCGGCCTCCGTCAGCGCAGCCCCTCGGCCACAACCTCCGAGAGGTCGCGCACGGGCGTCGCCGTCCCCCGCACGAGCGCTTTCTTGCAGAGCGGACACGCCGTAACGATCGTATCGGCCCCCGTGGCGTCGAGCTCGGCGCCCACGGAGCGCGCGATCCGCACCTGGTCGCCGTCCGAGATGGCCGTATTGGCCACCGAGGCACCGCAGCAGAGGGCATCCTCGCGTGCGTGGGCGGCTTCGGCCAGCGTGCCGAGCGCCTCAATCACGGCGCGGGGCTCGTCGTAGATGCCGCTGCCGCGCCCCAGCTCGCAGGGGTCGTGGTAGGCGAAACGCCCGTCCCCGGCCGCCACGCGGATGCGTCCGGCCTCCAGCAGCCGCAGGATATACTGCGAATGGTGCAGCACCTCGATGCCTTCGAGCGCGTAGTCCTCGCGGAACACGCGCAGGCAGATCGGACACGAGGTGACCAGCGTGGAGATGTTGTGTTTGCGGAAAAGCTCCGTGTTATAGCGCATCATCTTGCGGGCCGAGTCGGTCTCGCCCGCGAGCATCAGCGGACGGCCGCAGCACACGCCGCCCTCGCGGTCGGCCCACCACACCTCCTCGCCCGCCGCATGGAAGATGCGCTCCATGGCGCCGAGCGTGCGGGGCGTGAGGAGCGTCATGCACCCCGCGAAGTAACCCACGCGGCCCGTGCCCGACGACCGGTCGAGCCCGACGAGGTAGTCGTAGCGCTTCTCGTCGGGGACGTTGTGCATGGTGTCGCGCGAACTCAGGCGCAGCGTATTGAGGTCGATGCCCACGGGACACCGCTCGGCGCAGCGGCCGCACATGAGGCAGTTGTCGGCCGTCTCGCGGCGCAGCATGCCGTAGCGGCGGTCACGCAGGAAGTAGACCGACTGCACGTCGTCGATGCCCAGCACGCCCTGCAACTGGCAGGGGTCGATGCAGATGCCGCAGCGCGAGCAGGCATCGACCTGGAAGCGGTCCGAGGGCGACTCCTTTTCGCCTGGACGGATGCCGTAGCGGCGCAGGAAGATCAGCGGTATCTCGGTGAAGATGTGCATGTAGCGCGAGAAAGGCAGCGCCAGGAAGAAGACGCCCAGCACCGTGGAGTAGCCCCACCACGCCGCCCCCTCGGCACGGATCAGCCACTCCGTGGCCGCATGCTCCGAGAGCCAGCCCCCGATGCCGCCGGTGAGGAATCCGCCCCCTCCGTAGAGGGCGCAGGTGAGGCTCTCGGCGGCCAGGCGCGCCGGGAAGACGCACCACAGCGCCGTGAGGGCAATGCGGTCGCCCGGCACATGACGCGTCGTGCGCCGCAGCCCCAGGGCCCGCGAGCGCAGCCGCTTGAACCACGCGAGCGCCACGCCCGAGAGGACGAAGAGCAGCAGCAGGTCCATCAGAAAGTCGAAGAAGGGCTTGTGGTCGAGGTTCGTGGCGAAATAGCGGAAGAAGACGTGGCCCTGGAGGGGCACGTAGCGCAGTCCGAGGTAGGCCATCGTCTCGATCCACCCCGCGGCGATCAGCAGGAACCAGCCGAACGCGAGGCTCATGTGCATGTAGCCCAGCAGGGGATTGACACGGAAGATGCGGCGGTGGAGCAGCGACTCGCACACAACCTCGCCCACGGCCCCCAGGGTGCGGCGCGTAGGCACGCCGCGCACGAAGCGCATGCGGTCCGCGGGCGCGAGGTGCGCGAACCACGAACCCCACTTCCAGAGCAGCAGCACGAACATCACCGTAGCGCCGACGATGAACGGAATACAGAACGGAGCGTAGAAAGTCATGGCTAAAAGTCCCCCAGTTTACGTTTGATGAGCATCACCACGCCGCGCGTGTTGATGCCGCGCGGACAGACCAGGCGGCACTTGCCGCAGAGCATGCACTTGTTCATCTCCTCGTAGGCCCCCTGGTATTCGCCGCGCCGCACGAGCGTGTGCACGCGGCGGAAGTTGAACTGCGTGAGGTTGCCCGCCGTGCACACGGCGGTGCAGGAGCCGCAGCCGATGCAGGTCTGCAACTCGGGCATCTCGCGCAGGATCTCGTCGCTCTTGCGCAGGTTGTTGCGGTCGATGTCGATCGCCCGGGGCTTGCTGATGGTGTAACCGAATTGTATGACGGCCATGACGCTACGAATTTTTCACGTAAGCCGCAGCGGCATCGGCCGCGGCGATGCCCTCGCAGATCGTCTCGCCCACGTTCTTGGGCGCCGTGACCGTGCCGGCATAGAAAATACCCTCCACGGGCGACGCCGTGCCCCCCAGGAAGAGGTCGCGCGGGGCCATGAAGCCGCTCGGCGCGCGCCGCAGCCCGGCCGACGCCTCGAACGCCGCATTCGTCGCACCGGCCCGCATGCCCACGAGCAGTACGAGCATATCGACGCTCATGCGCAGCGGACGCCCCGTGAGCGTATCTTCGGCCTTGATCTGCACGCGGCCGTCGATCGTGGGCGCCGCCTCCGAAATGCGCCCGCGCACGAAGTGTACGTTGTATTTCTGCTGGGCCTCGCGGTACATCTCCTCGTATCCGGGCCCGAACATGCGGATGTCCATATAGAAATTGAAGACGTCGGCCTCGGGAAAGAGGCGCTTCATCTCCATGGCCTGCTTCACGCCCGTGATGCAACACACGCGCGAGCAGTGCTGCTGGCACACCTTCTCGTCGCGCGAACCCACGCAGTGCAGGAAGGCGATGCGCGACGGACGCGAGCCGTCGGCCTTCGCCACGCGGCCCTCGTCGAACATGCGCTCCAGGTCGGCCGAGGTAATCACGTTGTCGTAGATGCCGTAGCCGTACTCCTCCTTCACCGTGGCGTCGAAGAGCTCGAATCCCGAGCACACGACCACCGCGTCGCACTCCAGGCGGCGACCGTCGGCCAGCGTGACGCTCCGGCTCCCGACGGCCGCAACCTCGGCCGAGAGGAGCACCTCGATGCCGCTGCGCACCACGCGGCTCTTCAGCTCGCCGAGCACCTCGGCGGCCGGGGTGAACGACGGGAACAACACGTGCCAGCCCCGCAGCTTGCCGCCCAGCTCGGGCTCCTTTTCCACGATCAGGGGGCTGCACCCCTCCTCGGCCAGACGCAGGGCCGCCTGCATGCCGGCGACACCGCCGCCTATGACGATCACTCTCTTCATCATCGTTTCATGTCGTAAATGGTATCCTGCGCGCTGCAATTGACCACGGCGGAATCGGGCTTGCCGATGTATTTGCCGTTGCGGCCCAGGTATTTGGCCGCGGGGTCGTAGGCTACGCCCATCTTGTCGAGCAGCGGTTCGACATCGACCTGGTGCATCTGCATGCCCAGCTCCCACGGATCGTAGCCCAGCACCAGCCCGGCCATCTCCTCGTAGGTCAGCACCGGAATGCCGCGGCCGTTCTGGCCGTAGGTCGTGCCCTCCATCTCGGCGATGGCATACTGCCACTTGTCGAGGAACATGGCGCAGCCGGGGCAGTTGGCCACGATGAAGTCGGGCTTGTAGGGCGCCATGCTTTCGAGCTTCTTGTGCGAGTTGGCGATCGAGTAGCCGCGGTTGGCCTGCACCAGGTAGTTGCGGAACCCGAAGCCGCAGCAGTGGCGCCGCTCGGGATAATCGACGCACTCGCCGCCCCACGCCTCGACCATGCCGGCCAGCACGTAGGGGAACTCCGAGCCGCCGATGCCCGACTTGGGGAAGATCTTGGCATAGTGGCAGCCGATGTGCTCCACCACGCGGAGCGGCTCGCCCGTCTGGGCGTTCACCAGCCGGAAGCGCGCCTTCGCGGCGATCTCCTCGCGGTGGTGGAACACCACGTCGGAGGTGTGGGCCAGGCTCGCGGGCTTGTGCAGCTCGCGCCCCGTGGCCTTGTAGAGGTATTCGCGCGTGCGCTCCTCGGTCTCGGGGAACTCGGCCCACGTGGCCAGCACCTCGGTGTAGACGCCGAACGAGGTGATGCACGACGAGATGAAGTGCTCGTACCCCGCTTCGTGCATCAGCGCGAACTGGCGCGCCACCACGGTCATGATCGTTTCGAGCGGCACGATGTCCGAATGGTAGCCGATGCCCGTGCACGAGGTGTGCAGCGGGTCGTCGAAGATGTCGCGCCCCAGGTCGTTGCGCAGCATGTCGAGCATCGCCTTCTCGCTCCCGGGGAAGAAGTTCTGGCGGATGCAGCTGCGTGCGTAGTAGTATTTGTCGTCGGCGATCTGCTTCTGGTAATCGCTCCAGCTGTTGCGTTTCATAGGTCGTCAGTAGTGCTCGTTGCTGTTGGTGGTGAAGGTCTCCATCATGTAGGCCTCGTCGGCGCCCTCGGCGCGCCCCGTCTCGCGCGCCTTGCGATCCGAATGGCGCTCGATGGCTTCGAAGAGCTCCATGCCGCCGCTCACCTCGAAGATGCGGTGCAGCTCGCCGAGCGACTCCTCGTCCATGCGGCGCAGGGCACCCGCCCCGTGGCGCATATACACGGGCGAGAAGCGGCCGAAGACCTCCTTGTCGTGGTCGTAGATCCAGCGCCACACGGTGCCCTGCTCGGGATGGAGCTCGGGACGCACCATGCGCGGCACGATGCAGTAGCCCGTACGGAGGATGTTGTCGCCGATGATGCGCTTGAGCGCCAGCTGCTGGCGTCCTTTCTCGCTCTCGACGAAGAATCCGAGGCGCTGCGACAGGGTGCGGAGCGCCTGGATCACGTAGCCGGGCGTATTGCCGCGCGGACAGCGCGGACGGCACGACATGCACTCGCCGCAGTACCAGATCGTGTCGCTCTTCATGAGCGCCTCGATGGCCTCGTCGTCGCGCGTCTGCACGATGCTCACGATCTGACGGGGGTCGTAGTTGTAGAACTCGGCCGCGGGGCACACGCCCGTGCAGACGCCGCAGTTCATGCAGGCGTGCAGCCCCTCGCGCATGCGCACGTCCTCCATCAGCATATCGAAGTACTTTCCCATAGATTCGAGGGCCGCGGGCATACCTCTCCCGCCTTGCCGTTGCAAAGTTACGCTTTAGGACGCGAACGCGCAGGAGTATAAATACCTAAAAATCGCACGGACGCGTCCGGCGCCGCTCCGCCGGGCGGGCGTGCACGCGGAAAAGCATGCGGTCCGGAGCCCCCACGGGACTCCGGACCGCCGAGGCCGCACGCCGCAGCGTCAGCGGCGGCAGTAGGTTTCGAAAACGAACGGATGGGGATACTCGCGGCCGCAGGGGAACGACTCCGACTCCACGAGGCGCCACGCCTCCTCGTCCCAGCGGGGAAAGAGCGTGTCGCCCTCGTAGGCGCGGCCCACGCGCGTGAGGTAGAAGCGGTCGGCACGGGGCAGCGCCTCGGCGTAGATCTGGGCGCCGCCGATCACGAAGAGCTCCTCGTCGGCGTCAAAGAGCGCCGCGGCCTCGTCGAACGAATGCACGACGCGGCAGCCGGGGATTTCGATCCGCTGGCGCGTGACGACCACGTTGGTGCGGTTGGGCAGAGGCCGGCCGAGCGACTCGTAGGTCTTGCGGCCCATGACCACGGGGTGGCCCGTGGTGAGGCTCCTGAAACGCCGCAGGTCTTCGGAAATGTGCCAGAGAAGGCGGTTGTCTCCGCCGATGACGCCGTTTTCGGCCACGGCGACGATGATGCTGATCATAAGGTTCGTATGCTTTGGATGCGTGAATGTTCGACGTGCGGTCAGAACGACATGGGCGCCTTGATCGCGGGCCACGGATCGTAGTCTTCGAGCACGAAATCCTCGTAGCGGAAATCGAAGATCGACCGCACGCCGGGATTGAGCCGCATGCGCGGCAGGGGCCGCGGCGTGCGGGCGAGCTGCTCGGCGGCCTGCTCCATGTGGTTGAGGTAGAGGTGCGCATCGCCGAGCGTATGCACGAAGTCGCCCGGCGCCAGGCCGCAGACCTGCGCCATCATCATCGTGAGCAGGGCGTACGACGCGATGTTGAACGGCACGCCGAGGAAGGTGTCGGCGCTGCGCTGGTAGAGCTGGCACGAGAGGCGTCCTTCGGCCACGTAGAACTGGAACAGCACGTGGCACGGCGGCAGGGCCATCGCCTCCACGTCGGCCACGTTCCAGGCCGAGACCACGATGCGCCGCGACTCGGGGTTGCGGCGGATCAGCTCCACGGCCGAGGCGATCTGGTCGATGACGCCTCCTCCGGGCAGCGGCCAGCTGCGCCACTGGTAGCCGTAGACGCGGTTCAGGTCGCCGAAGCGGTAGCCCGCGAAGGGCTCGTCGCCCCGCAGCACGCCCGCGAGGAACGCCTCGCGGTCCACGGGGGCCGCGCCGCGCCGCGCACACGTCTCGCCGTAGAAGCGGTAGGCGTCGTTGTCCCAGATGTGCACGTCGTGCTCCACGAGGTAGCGGATGTTCGTGTCGCCCGCAAGGAACCAGAGCAGCTCGCGGATCACGCCCCGCAGGAAGACGCGCTTCGTGGTCAGCAGCGGGAAGCCTTCGCCGAGGTCGAAGCGCATCTGGTGGCCGAAGACGCTGCGCGTGCCCGTACCCGTGCGGTCGCCGCGTACGACGCCTTCGGTGCGGATGCGGGAAAGCAGGTCGAGGTATTGTTTCATGGAAGATCGAATGTTTCGAGTCGAAGCCCGCCCGCGGCGTCGAGCACGGCATAGACCGGCTCGCGCTCCCAGCTGCCGAGGTGCAGCGTGCGCAGCCCCGGTTCGCGGTAGTCGCGGGCATGGTGCATGTGGCCGAAGACGAAGCAGTCCACGCCGGGATGGGTGCGGGCATAGGCGCGGGCGTAGTCTATGAGCGGCTCGGTGTGCGAAGCGTCGGCCGGGGCCGCCTCGTGGCGGCGGCGCGACGCGGCGCTCCACCAGCGGCCGAAGCGCACCGCCAGGTCGGGGTGCACGAGCCGCGAGAAGAGCCACCGCAGCGTCCGCGAGCGGAACACGGCGTTCATGAACCGAAGCATCGGCTTGCGGCCCACGTTCATGTTGTCGCCGTGCGCCACGAAGAGGCGCAGGCCGCAGAGCTCCAGCACCGCCGGTGCGGTGTGTATCTCCGCGCCGCATTCGCGCGCGAGGTAATCCGTCACCCACATGTCGTGGTTGCCCGTGAAGAAGATCACGCGCACGCCCCGGTCGGCGAGCGCGGCGAGGCGCCCCAGGATGCGCACGAAACCCTTGGGCACCACGCGGCGGTATTCGAACCAGAAGTCGAACACGTCGCCCGCGAGCACCACGGCCTCGGCATCCGCGGCCGCACGGTCGAGCCATGCGGCGAAACGGCGCTCGACGGCGCGTGCCGTCGCGGCGTCGCCGCCGCCCAGGTGGATGTCGGATGCGAAGTAGATCATCGGCCGCCGGCTACCGGGTGAGTTCGTCGAGCTTCTGTTCGAGCGTGCGGCCGTACAGGTCGCGCGCCACCACCGTGCCTTCACTGTCGATCAGGAAGTTGGCTGGCAGTTTGCGCACGTTGTAGAGCCCCAGCGCGGGCGAGGTGCGGCCCAGCAGGTCGCTGACTGAAATCCACGGCAGGCGCTGCTCCTGCACCGCGGCGATCCAGAGGGGTTTGTTCGTATCGACCGCCACCTGGTAGACCTCGAATCCCTTGGGCGAATCCTTGTAGCGGGCATGGATCTGCTTCAGCTCGGCATTGAGCACGTTGCTGTTGCCCAGCTCCGCCGACCAGAAATCGACCAGCACGACCTTGCCTTCGAGCGACGAGAGACGCACCTCGCGGCCGTACATGTCGTTCATGACCAGGTCGGGATAGCCCGCCTCGGCGATGCCCGAGGCAAGGGTGATGCGGGCGTCCATGCGGGCGATCTCGGCATTGAGCGACGCGAGGTAGGGCGAGCGGGGATAGCTCTTCTCGATGGCTTCGGCCACCGTGCGGTAGTACACCACGTCGCTGTCGCCGTTGAAAAGGTTCCTGTCGCCCGGCAGCCGCTGCGAAAGGGCGTACACCGCCGCCAGGTGCTCTTTGTGCTCCACGATGAAACGCAGCTGCTCGCGGCGGATGCGGTTGTACTCCTCGGTATAGGCCCGTGCCGTCTCGCGCCGCTCCTCCTCCGTGAGGTCCGCGCGGCCGAATCCGGCCGCGATCTCGTCCAGCCGCCGCGCGCCCGCCACGTAGGGCTGGTAGAAGGTGCGCAGGAGCTCCGACTCGGCCGAGCCCTCGACCGTGTAGTTGCGGATCACGCTGCCGACCGAACCGAGCTTCACCCGGTCGCCGCCCGCGAGGAGCAGCGGGATGCGCTCGCCGTTGCAGATGACGTTATAGAGCGACGGCGTGGCGGACACGTCGCGCAGCTCGAAGCGATAGCTTCCGTCCTCCTCCAGCACGGCGGAGTCGATCACCGCCTGCCGCAGTGCGGCCACCTGTTCGAGGTATACGCGGCCGCCGTCGCTGCCGACGAAGCGTCCGCTGATCCGCGCCCTGTCCGACCGGCAGGCGCTCAGCACGGCCGCCGCAACGACCGCAACGCAGAGAAGTATCCGTTTGTTCATGGATCCAGACATTATTAATATAAGTTATCGCCGGCGATACGCCCCGGTGCACGCCGCATCTCCCGCCGCACGGCCCGGGCCTCCTCGGCCCCGCCGCCTCCGGCCCGCGCTCCGCACCGGCCGCGGCGCATGCCGCAAGGGCCTGCCGGCCCGGCTCCGTCGCCAATGCCGCGCCGCGGGGTATCGCGATTGCAAATATACGATTTTTTTCCGGCTGCGGACCGCCGGCCGGATCATTTCGACGGATTGTAGCGCATGGGGTTGTTCTTCGCGAAGTTGCGCTGCGGATGGCGGTTGCCGCCCCCGTTGTTTTTCGACTGCGCGTGGCGCTGCTGCGGGCGGGGCTGCTGGAAGCCCTTCTGCTGACGTTGCGAAAAGTGCTGTTTGTAGTCGTTTCGGATATTATTCAAGGCAGATTCGTCGATTTCCACCGCACCTCCGGACATTCGCTTCATGTCCTTTACGATCACCTCGCTGCTCGGATGCTCCTGGTTGTATTCGCAGCTCTTGGCACGCATGTAACGGGCCAGGTTGTCGGCCGTGGACGCCACCGCCGCGCGGTCGCGCTCGCCGGCCAGCGCCCCGAGCATCCGCTCCACGTAGCGGCCGTAGTGCTTGTAGGCGATGCGCCCCTGGGAGTAGGTCATGCGCTTGGGTGTCACGGTCAGCTCCTCGCGCGAGGGACGCGGATAGGGCGAATCGACATCGAGCTGGAAATCAGACATGATGAAGAGGTGATCCCAGAGCTTGTGGGTGAAGTCCGCCGTGTCGCGCAGCAGGGGATTGAGGTTGCCCATGACGGCGATCACGGCCCGCGCCTGGCGGTTGCGTTCGCGCCGGTCCTCAATGGTCAGCAGCGAGTCGATCATCTCGTGGATATGGCGGCCGTACTCGGGCAGAAAGAGCTTACGGCGCCCGTAGTTGTAATTCTTTTTCATAGTGCGATGCATGCTCCGCCGCGCTGCGAAAAGCCGCGCCGATGCTCCGATCGGTCCGCGGCGATGAATCGTTCCGGATGGTTTCGAGCGGTTTTTCCGCTGCTCCGACGATTGCGGCGGGAGTTGTTTTTCCCGGAAGAAAGTTATTAACTTTGGTACAAAAGTACGTAAAAATTCGAAGAAAACAAGTTATGACTAAGGTTTTGATCCTGGACCACTCAAAAAGCATGCGAAACAACCTCCGCGAGCGGCTCGAGTTCGAGGGCTACTCGACCGAGGGTGCGGCCGACGAAGCGGCGGCCGCGGAGCTGTGCGGCCGCATACCCTTCGACCTGATCCTCTCGGGCGACATGTGCCGGCCGCCGAAAAACGACATCCCGTTCATCGTGCTTTCGTCCGAAGGTTCGATCGACTCGGCGGTCGAGGCGCTGCGCAACGGCGCCCGCGACTACCTGACCAAACCCATAGACATGAACCGCCTCATGCGGTCGATCCGGCGCGCCATCGACGAGAGCGACCCCGCGGCCGAAGCCGCCCCGCGCCCCGCAACACGCGCGCGACGCGCACGCACGGCCCAGGCCGAGGAGATCATCGGCACCTCGGAGCGCATACTCCACGTGAAGCACCTGATCGACAAGGTGGCGCCGTGCGACGCCCGCGTGCTCATCACCGGCGAGAACGGCACGGGCAAGGAGCTCGTGGCCCGCTGGCTCCACGCCAAGAGCGCGCGCTGCGGCGCGCCGTTCGTCGAGGTGAACTGCGCGGCCATCCCCTCCGAGCTGATCGAGAGCGAACTCTTCGGCCACGAGCGGGGCGCCTTCACGTCGGCCATCAAGCAGCGCAAGGGAAAATTCGAGCAGGCCGACGGCGGCACGCTCTTCATGGACGAGATCGGCGACATGTCGCTCTCGGCCCAGGCCAAGGTGCTGCGGGCGCTCCAGGAGAACAAAATCAGCCGCGTGGGCAGCGACAAGGACGTGGAGGTGAACGTGCGCGTGGTGGCCGCCACGAACAAGAACCTGCGCGAGGAGATACGCCGGGGCAACTTCCGCGAGGACCTCTACCACCGCCTCGGAGTCATCGTCATCGAGGTTCCGGCACTGCGCGAGCGCGCCTCGGACATCCCCGAGCTGGTCGGCCACTTCCTCCGGCGGGTCAGCGAAGAGCTGCACACCCCCCTCAAGGAGATCGACCGCAGCGCCCTCGACGCGCTGCGACAGAAGGACTGGACCGGAAACATACGCGAACTGCGCAACGTGGTCGAACGCCTGCTGATCCTCAGCGGCGAACGCATCACGCTGGAGGACGTGGAACGCTACTGCTGACGCAACGGGAACATCGCGATCCACGGAAGCATCGGGAGTACCGGGAGCAAAGAGCTTCCGGGAGGCGGCCGGACGACACGCGACACAAAAAAAGCGACTGCGAAGGCAGTCGCTTTCAGTTATGAATAAAGAACAGGCGCACTACACGCGGCTTAGGCCCTCGCAACTCGGCAATGCGCCGCACATGCCTCCTATCCCGCCGGCCCGGCAGAACGCTCCCGCCCGCTTCGCCCTCACAGTCCGAACCGCACGAACCCCGCGAACCCCCGACTCAGACTGCTGACCCTGATACTCAGCATA
>VSOO01000001.1:11253-23088 GCA_009774895.1 Alistipes sp.
GGTGCTTTGGTTGCGCGAGAGCCGTACGCCCACGCAGCCCGCCCATGACCGGCCTATGCCTACGATCCCTCCGTCCCGTACGGACGGTCCCTACCGAACCGCACGAACCGCACGAACCGCACGAACCGCACGAACCCCGGGGTCCTCATCCCCTCCGGCCGCCGGTCCGATCCGGTTACAACGAAAAAAGCGACCGTCTCCGATCGCTTCTGGTAGTGGATAGGGGATTCGAACCCCTATGTCGTGCGTGAGAGGCACGTATCCTAGCCCTTAGATGAATCCACCATTGGTTTTGTTTCGTGCTGCAAAGATAACACCTGTTTTCTTAATTCCAAAAAAAATCGAACAAAAAATGATATTTTTTCTTAAAATTCCCGTTTCGACGCACTTTTTGCGTATTTTTGTAACAGGATAACGTACCGTTCAGCCCCGCGCACCGCCGAAACGGACACCCCCGGCCGCGGCCCGCATGTGCGAACGGAACGACCCGCAGGTTTGGCACGACCCGACCGGAACGCCGCCGCCGGAACGCCCCGGCGTCCGTCCCGACGATTCGGCACTTAAAAAATACGAACATGAAACGTTTCCCCGCCCTCGGAGCATCGCTCGCCCTGCTCCTCGCCGCCGGATGCGGCGAACAGACCGTCACACCCCGGTTCACGACGCTGCACGTCGATACGCTGCTCGTTTGCGGCACGGCCCGTTACAGCGTGCGCTACGACTTCACCTCCATAGCCAACGCTTCGGAGGATGCCGCGCTCCAGGCCATCGAGGAGGCCAACATCCGCAACTTCTTCGACCTGGAATACAGCCCGGGCAGCGCACGTCAGGCCGCCGATACGGCGCTCGCGGACCTCTACGCGGAGATGATTCCCGACCAGGAGACGGAATACGCATGGGAGAACACGCTCAGCGCACAGTCCGACGCCGCGGTCGTGGCCGACACGCTCCTGGTCTACACGATCGACATGAGCGGTTACAGCGGCGGTGCCCACGGCTACTACGGCCGCACCGTGCGCAACTACTCGCTCAAAGGTGGTTACGACCTGATGCTGAACGACCTGTTCGATGCCACGCAGCGCGACCTGCTCGACGAGCTGATCCGCGACAAGCTCTACGACCGCTACGGCGTTGCGGACGACGTGGGACTCGCCGCCGAGGGTTTCTTCCCCGAGGAGATCGCCGCCACGGAGAATTTCGCGATCGGCGAGCAGGGCATCACTTTCTATTATAATCCCTACGACATCGGCTGCTACGCCCTGGGCGACGTGGAGGTCCACATCGGGTTCGACGAACTGAACGAGCTGGAGAACCTCTGAGCCCCGCACTCGAAAACCGCCGGGAGCGAACGGACAATCCGTTCGCTCCTTTGTTTTGCAACCCCGGCCTGCCAAAAGATGCACGCAACGCCGCAAGGGGAGCACACGGCCGCAATGCCCCGTATGAAGATTCGGAAACCCGCGCCCCGAAACGGACGCGAACGAACGGACAGAAACAAAAAAAGGAGGCAACCGGAGGCATTCGACCGAAGGACGCCTCCGTCCTTACGGTCTTAGCGATCGTGCGTTACCGCACCCCGCAACCTGCCGATCTCCTCGCCAACCTAAAACTACTAACCTGAAATGAACCTTAAACTTCGGGAGCAAAGGTAGGGCAAAAAAATCAATTTCGCAATTTTTTAACGAATATTTTCAGAAAATTTATAAAATCCGTCGCTCCGGAATCCGCCCGCCGCACCGATGCGGCAGACGCTTCGCCACTCGGCGCCAGAGCACACCCGAGCGCCTTCGGGTGCACCATACTACTTTACAAATGCCGCCACGGCGTCGGCCACGCGCTCGCCGTCGAGGGCGGCCGAGACGATGCCGCCTGCATAGCCGGCACCCTCGCCCGCGGGAAAGAGTCCCTCGACCTCGGGATGCATGAGCGACGCCGGATCGCGGGGAATCCGCACCGGCGTCGAGGTGCGCGACTCGACACCCGCCACGATCGCATCGGCCGTGACGAAGCCCCGCATGCGGCGGCCGAACATCGCCACTCCCTGCCGCAGCGAGTCGGCGATGAACCGCGGCATCCACTCGTCGAGACGCGACGGCACGATGCCCGGAATGTAGGACGTGGCGGGCAGCGTGGCACTCGCACGCCCGGCCACGAAGTCCGCGACGCGCTGTGCGGGAGCGATCTGACGCTCGCCGCCGAAACGCCGGGCCCGCTCCTCGAACTCCTGCTGGAAGCGCAGTCCCGCCAGCTCGCCCCACTCCGCGCGCAGGTGCGCGAAATCCTCGGGCCGCACCTCGGTCACGATGCCCGAATTGGCATAGGGCGACGTACGGCCGCTGGGCGACATGCCGTTCACCACCGACTGCGCGGCATCGGTCATGGCCGGCACGATGAACCCGCCGGGGCACATGCAGAACGAATAGACGCCGCGGCCGTTCACCTGGTTCACCAGCGAATAGGAGGCCGCCGGCAGGTACTCGCCGCGCTCCGCGCAGTGGTACTGGATCGAGTCGATCAGCGCCTGCGGGTGCTCGATGCGCACACCCATGGCGAACGCCTTGGCTTCGAGCCGGATGCCCCGACGGTGAAGCATTTCGTAAATATCGCGTGCCGAGTGGCCCGTGGCCAGGACGACGGCCGCGCCTTCGAACACCTCGTCGCCGCATGCCACCCCCGTGACGCGCCCGTCGCGCACGCGCAGGTCGGTGACTCTCTTTCCGAACAGGAAACCGCCGCCCGCCGCGAGGATCGTGCGGCGGATATTCGAAATGATCGCCGGCAGCTTGTCCGTGCCGATGTGCGGATGCGCCTCGCAGAGGATCTCGGAGTTGGCGCCGTGGAAGACGAGCGTTTCGAGCGCCTTGCGGTAGTCGCCGCGTTTCTTGCTGCGCGTGAATAGCTTGCCGTCGGAGAAGGTGCCGGCGCCGCCCTCGCCGAACGCATAGTTCGAATCGGGATCGACCGCAGCGTTGCGGTTGATCTGGGCGATGTCGCGCTTGCGGTCGGGCACGGCACGGCCGCGTTCCAGAAGCACGGGGCGCAGCCCGCATTCGATAAGCCGCAGTGCGGCGAAGAGCCCCGCGGGCCCCGACCCCACCACGAGCACCTCCGGGCGCCCCGCAACATCGGGATAGTCGAAATGCACGGGCGCGGGCTGCGGCTCGCGGTCGGCATAAACCTCCAGCGTGAGGCTCACCTCGGGCCGGCGCCGGCGTGCGTCGATCGAGCGGCGCACCACGCGCACCAGCGCCACCTCATCGTCGCGAAGCCCCAGACGATGCGCCGCGAGGGCCGTATAGCACTTCGGATCGGCCGCCTGGCGCGGCGTAAGAATCAGGGTAAGGGTTCGGGGCATATCGTTTCGTGACCCGGGCGCAGGGACGGCAACGTGCCGGCCTGCCCCGGAGTTGCAAAAATAGGCAAAAAAATGCGATCGCAGGGAGTGCGGATTGCGTTTTACGATTTTTTGGCTACCTTTGTCCTACGATCCGATGCGGATATGGTGTAATTGGTAGCCACGTCAGACTTAGGATCTGATGCCTTACGGCGTGGGGGTTCGAGTCCCTTTATCCGCACCCGGCAGGAGACCTCGGAAAGGTCTCCTGCGTTTTTTTGGAGGAGCCCCTGCGCATGCGCGCCGCACACCGGCGGCGGACCGTGGCGCCCCGACGCAGAAGGAACGTTGCAAGCGGGTCCGGTCAATCATGCATATCTTTCCCGTTTTCGAATCCCGGCCGTCGCAACGTTCCCGTGGTTTCCGCACGAACGTACTATCTGCGGATGAAGCTCAGCACCTTGAGTTTCTCGTATTCCGTCTGGAGGCGCTCCACGATGCGGGTGTTGATCCGCGCGACGAGCGACTCCATGCGCAGCGTGTCGCGCGGCGTGAATCCGTAGCGCCGCACGATGCCGGGCACGAGGGCGAAAGGTCTGCCGGCGCGCATCCGGCGTTCGCACACGCAGGTCAGATAGTCGCGGAAGAAGCGTCGCAGGTCACCCGGCGACAGCCCCCCGCCCAGTTCCATGCTGCACGCCCCCTCATGGTCCGCGCCGCGACCCGCCGTCGGACGCAGGTCGCCCAGCACGACGAATACGTCGGACGGATGGAAACGGTCGTATTCGCGCATGAACCGCCCGATGGTATAGACCGCATCGGGCACGTCGTCGAACTCGCGCAGCGTGCGCGCGTCGAGTTCGCGGCGGATGCAGAAATCCTCCGTAGGCGCCTTGTCCAGAAAGACGTAGACGTGATGCCAACGATCGTGGAGCTGTTCGAGCACCGCCTTGAGCGGAGCCGGGTGCAGCACATCGCTGCGATCGTTCGTGAAGAGATATTCCGCGCACATATCAAACCATTCGTAAACATAAGAAAAAAGGGGTGCACCCGGAGACCGGTCGTGCACCCGACAGAAAAAAAGGGGGCGCAGAACTCGGCCTCCTTCAGTAGGTCTTAGGAAACCTTTGGTCAGAAGCCGTCTGCGCCCTTGCCGCCGCACCTATCGGGAGATAAGTGAGACATAGCAAGGACAGACAACTTTTATACCCGACCATTGTAAAGTTCCTAAGTTTACTGAAAGGCATAAAGAGTTGTTCACCCTTTATAATATGTTTCCGGCATATCGGCCGGAGCGTAAATCGTTCCTCCACCGCACCGGTCCATGGAGGCTGCCGGGAATACGGTTTCGGCTTCAAATATACGATAAAGTTTACAAAACCCCGCACAAAACGCGCAAAATAACGGACACACGCCGTACCGGAAACCGTGCGGCAAACCCTTCCGGAGCGTACTTTCCGCGAAACCGCCTCCGCATCCCGCAATGATCCGTCCGCGCGGTCCTCGCCTTGCACGGCACACGCCCGTTACCCCCGCAGCCCGCGAACGGAGCGGCTCCGCCGGGACCGTCCCGCAGCCAAGCGGACGGAGTTCCTCCGCACGACGGCACGGCAGGCCTGCGGCCTCATGCCGCAGACGGACAAAAACGGTCGTATTTTCGGGAAAAACCGCACAAAATCGCTATCTTTGTCGGAAAATCAGGGATACCCGATCTATGGTGACACTCGAAACGATCCGCAAACCCGTAGCCGAAGATCTGGAGGCTTTCGACGGGTTCGTAGCACAGCAATTCAACGCCGAAGGCGAACTGTTGTCCGACATGCTGCGCTATGCGCTCTCGTCGCGCGGCAAGGGCATACGCCCGACCCTCGTGCTGCTCTCGGCACTGCTGAACGCCCCGTCGCCGGACGGGGGCGCCGGGCGCAGGGCCTACCTGGCGGCCCTGCTGGTGGAGATGATCCACATCACGTCGCTCATCCACGACGACGTGATCGACGAGGCCGACACCCGACGCGGCAAACCCTCGGTCAATGCGCGCTGGCAGTCGCACAAGGCCGTGCTGCTGGGCGACTACATCCTGGCCCGCACGATGAGCATCGGCATGACGAGCGGCCAGTACGACCTGGTGACGCACATCTGCGGCACGATGGCCACGCTCTGCGAAGGCGAGATGTTGCAGAGCGACCGCGCGTCGCACCGCGCAATGACGCGCAGCGACTATTTCGACATCATCCGCAAGAAGACGGCGAGCCTGATCGCCGTGAGCGCCTCGGCGGGCGCCATGGCCGCCGGCGCCCCGCGCGAGCGCACCACCCTCATGCACCGCTTCGGCGAAGCCCTGGGCATGGCGTTCCAGATCCAGGACGACATCCTCGACTATACGCGCACGGCCCGCACGGGCAAACCCGCGAACAACGACCTGCGCGAAGGCAAGATCACGCTGCCGCTGCTCGCCGTGCTCGAACGCTGCGACACCGCGCGGAGCGCGGAGCTGCTCGACCTGCTCGGGCGGTGCGCCGCGGACGACGGCGCGGTGGAGCGGCTCCAGGCGATCGTGGAGAAGGAGGGCGGCATCGACGCGGCCGCACAGGTCATGCACGACTTCCTCGCACGCGCCGCGGGCATGCTCGCCGAATACGCCCCCTCGGAGGCGCATCGGTCGCTGATCGCCCTGTGCGCCTACGTCGCCGAGCGCGACCGCTGACGAGGCGGCTCCCTGCGGAGGCGCCGCACCGAGGATGCGGCCCGCACGCCGCACCGGCCGCACGCCGCCGGCCGGCACGGACCGGCAACGAACACACGCAAACACAAACAAAAAAACAGTATGGAACAGAAGAAAAACTACACGTTGCCCATCGTCATGATGTTCTTCCTCTTCGCGATGATTTCGTTCGTGACGGGCCTGGCCAACCCGATGGGCGTGATTCTGAAGAATCAGTTCGACGTGCCCAACTGGATGTCGCAGCTGGGCAATGCGGCCAACTTCATCGCCTACGCGTTCATGGGGCTGCCCGCAGGCCTGATGTTGCAGCGCATCGGCTACAAAAAGACGGCACTGGCGGCCGTTGCCGTGGGATTCGTCGGCGTAGGCATCCAGTTCCTCGCGGGACTCGCGGGCGGCAGCGGCTTCGCCGTATACCTTGCCGGCGCCTTCGTGTCGGGCTTCTCGATGTGCATGCTCAACACGGTGGTGAACCCCATGCTCAACACGCTGGGCGGCGGCGGCAAGACCGGCAACCAGCTCATACAGTTCGGCGGCACGCTCAACTCGCTCTCGGCCACGATCGTACCGGTGCTCGTGGGCTACCTGATGGGCGACGCCGCACGAGCCACCATCGGCGATGCGGCACCCGCCATGTTCATCGCCATGGGCATCTTCGCCGTGGTCTTCGTCGTGCTGCTGGCCATGCGCATTCCCGAGCCCTACGCCATCGAATCGGAGAAGCGGGCCGAACGCAACGAGCACAGCGCCCTGTCGTTCCGCCACTTCCTGCTCGGCACGCTGGCCATCTTCCTCTACGTGGGCGTCGAGGTCGGCATCCCGAACTTCATGAACCTCTATGCCACCTCCGACCTGGGCATCGGCGCCACGGAGGCCGGAGCGCTCGTGGGCACCTACTGGTTCCTGATGCTCGTCGGCCGCTTCGTGGGCGGCATGATCGGCGCGCGCTTTTCGAGCCGCGCCATGATCTCGTGCGTGGCCGCCACGGGCATCGCCCTCATTCTCTGCGCCATCTTCCTTCCGGCCGGCCTCACGGTGCACATGCCCGTATTCCGCGCGGATATCTCTTTCGGCCTCTTCGAGGTACCCGCCGGCATCATGTTCTTCGTGCTGTGCGGACTCTGCACCTCGGTCATGTGGGGCGGCATCTTCAACATGGCCGTCGAGGGCCTGGGCAAATACACCTCGGCCGCTTCGGGCATCTTCATGGTCATGGTCTGCGGCGGCGGCATCCTTCCGCTCATCCAGGGTGTCATCGCCGACTGGGCCGGATACCCCGCGAGCTACTGGGTCGTGCTGGCCGGCCTGGCCTACATTCTCTTCTACGCCCTCGTCGGCTCGAAGAACGTCAATAAGGACATTCCCGTGGAGTGATCCCCACGCGGCGCCGGCCCCACCGCCGGCCTGCAAGCAAACGCCGCGACCCTCTCCGGGGCCGCGGCGTCCGTTTCATAAGGCAGTTCCGCTCCGTTCCCGCGCGCGGCGCCTCATGACCGCAGCCCGCCAGGTGCTTCACGGCCGTAAACGATCGCCCCATGCATTCGAGGCGCCCGCAGCACCTGCGGAGCGCCTCCTCACAACGAAAACACCCCCGGATCGTTCCGGGGGTGCATCCTTTCATCGGGACCGGTCGGGCGTCCTGCGCCGCGATCAGAACGGCAGGTCGTCCGTCTCCGCAGCGGCCGCGCCGAAAGCGGGCTCCTCGCCCAGCGGCGGCAGGTCGGGCACCGGAGCGGGCGCAGCCTCCTGCTTGGGCTGGAGACGCCAGGCCCGGATGTCGGTATACCAGCGGCCGTTGTACTCGCGCGACTCGATATTGACCGACACGTTGTAGGCCGCACCCTCGCGCAGGCGCGCCACATCGTCCGGACGGTTGAAGAACGTCACGCAGATCTTGCGCGCGAACGATCCGTCCTGCATTTCGAACACCACATCCTGCCGCTGCCACTCGCCGCGGGCCGAAGTCCCTTTAGTGACGGGCATTATCTTGTAAACGGTTCCTTCGAATTCCATAGTTCTCGTGTTTTGGGTATTTGTTTTCGCAAAGATAGGAATATTTCTCCGTTCCGCCAATCGCCGCCCCCAATATTCGGCCCGCAACCCCCTTTCGGCACGTTCGTGCCGACGACGGCGCCCCGGGCAGCACGCGGAGGCAGCCGGGGCTTCCGGCCGGCCCCGCGCCTCCGACGCCGCGCCGCGGATCATCCGGCGAGGTTGGCCGCGACGCCCGCCGCGCGGGCCAGCAGCGGAATCTCGCATTCGAGGGCCGCGGCGTAGATGCGGTGGAGGAGGCGCGTCGGCCGGTCGCCGTCGTAGAAGAGGCGGCGGTCCCACTCCTCGGGACGCAACCCCCGCTTGAGGATCCATTTGGCGATGTTGAGCCGCCCGAGCATCGCGCTGTCGCGCACGAGGTCGTAGTCGGGCTGGCCCTTGAGGTAATCCGTGACCACGCGGTTGGCGGCCACGTACTGATCGGCAGCGCGTGCATCGAGCCGCTTCATGTACGACCCCGCATTGGCCAGGCGGTAGCCGTAAACCGGGCCGTCGGCCGCCGCCACCTCCCGCGCGGCGTGCACCAGGCGCGGCATGACGGCGTAGTCCTCGGCGAAGTCGATCCCCTCGACGGGAAATATGCCCCGCTCCGTGCAGAGCGTGCGCCGGATCAGCACGCCCCACGTGCGGTTGGCCACGCGGTGGCTCTGCGACACGAGAGTACGGAGCAGCCGCAGACGCTCCATGCGGGGCGCACGCACCCCATAGCGGCGCACCGCCTCGTCCGCCGGGTCGTCCGAGGCGAAGTAGCCCCCGAAGATCAGGTCGGCCGCGGGCACCTCCCCTGCCCGGGCCAGCAGGCGGGCCAGCGCCCCCGGCAGCAGCAGGTCGTCGCTATCGACATGCAGAAGCCACTCGCCCCGCGCGGCGTCGATCGCCGTGCGGCGCGCGGCGGCCAGGCCGCGGTTCGCGGGATGCCTCAGGATCCGCACCTGCCGCGTGCGGCCGGGGTATTCGGCCAGCACGCGCCCCAGCACGTCGATGCTGCCGTCGGGCGAGGCGTCGTCCACGAAGAGGAACTCCACCCCGTCCCACAACGACTGCGAGAAGAGCGAACGGGCACAGTCGCCGATGAAGCGCTCGACGCCATAGACCGGCACGCACACCGAAAGCCGCACGGCACGATCAGCGTTCATAGCTCGACTTTTCGGGGAAGACCGCATCGAACGCCTCGCACAGCCGGCGGCTCATACGGTCGAAATCGGAGATGTCCGTGCTGTCGTTCATGCAGATCATGCGGTATCGCTGCGTGCGCACGGCGTCGCACACGGCGTCGATGCCGTCGTCGTCGAGCGTCACAAGGCCCGTGTCGCGCATGCTGCGGGGCGCGAACTCGCCCCGGCAGAGAACGTCGTAGCGGACGAGCCAGTGCGACAGGTCCTGCAACGTGCGGAACGGATGGCGGCACGAGGCGTCGAGCTCCCCCCCCCACATGCGCCAGGCCCGCTCGAACCGGCTGCGCAGGTAGGGCTGGGGCATGTGCGTGTCGAGGATGCCGGGAAACGTGCTCCACGGCACGAGCGTGAGGCTCTTCAGGAGGTTCACGACACCGTAGCGGGGCGAGAACCACTTGCCCGGCCAGCGGCGCAGCACCGCACCCTTGCGGTGCGCGGCATTGATCAGCTCGAGGTCGTTGTAGACGATGTGGCCCACCGACGAGGGCTGCACGACGCTCAGGCGCGCCATGTCGCAGGGCAGCCC
This sequence comes from Alistipes sp., assembly GCA_009774895.1. GTDB lineage: Bacteria > Bacteroidota > Bacteroidia > Bacteroidales > Rikenellaceae > Alistipes. Next base: position 21,063 of record VSOO01000001.1, read on the forward strand.
CCGGCGAAAGAAGTCGCCCGGACGCACGGGCCGCAGCAGGAACGTGTCGTCGTTGAAGAGCACGAAGCGCTCGGCCAGGCCCTCGATGCGGGCGATGTTCAGCTCGATGGTGTTCGAATTGAAGGTCGGCAGGTAGGCCGAGGGGATGTAGTCCGCATGATCGACCACGTGCAGGCGCGGATTCGAGGTGTTGAGCCACGCGGGCAGGTGGCCCCACGTGATGAAGTGGATGCGCCTTACCCAGGGTGCCAGCCGCTCGACGCCGCGGAACCAGTAGCGCAGGTTGCGCCAGTCGCGGAACCGGATCTCCGAGGCGTCGGCCCCCTCGGCGCGGCGCACGGCGAGGAACTGACGCCGCCATGCGGGGTCTTCGCCATCGACCCACGGAATCACGAAGTCGATCGGAGCGTCGTCGTACTTTTTCATAGTCGGATTATTGGATCAACAGATTGCAGCCCCGGATGTCGGCACGGTCGATGCGCCCCTCCACCGTGAACGAGCCGTCGGCGAAAACCGTGCCCACATCCTCGGTCTGGATGAAGGCGCACGACCACCGGTTCGCCAGGTCGATGACGTTCAGACCGCCCCGCACGCCCGGGCCGTGCAGGTCGAACGGGTCGTTCACGTCGCGCGTCAGCACGCGCATCCACCCCGGCGTGCGGAACACGCCGCCGCCCGCCGAGTAGGCCTGCGAGGTGAGTTCGGCCATGCCGTACTCCGAATGCACGCACCCGACACCGAACGCGTCGCACAGGATGCGGTGGAACTCCGCCTTGGGCAGCTCCTCGCGGCGGCCCTTCATGCCTCCGGTCTCCATGACCACCGTGTCGCGCAGCTCGGGAGCGTAGCGCTCGGCCAGCTCCCACAGGGCGTAGCTCACGCCGAGCAGGATCTTGGGTTTGGGATCCGCGGCCATGTCGCGCAGCAGGGCGTCGTAGTCGCGGAGGTAGAAGCCGCCCGAGCCGCAGGCGGCGATGAGGCGATCGACCATGTAGACGAGCGACGAACCTTTCCGTTCGAGGTAGGAGGGCAGCAGCCCGTAGAGGCTCCAGCCCGCAGGATCGCCGTAAAAGACGCGGAACGCCTCCGTGAAAGCCCGCTCGTAGAGCGCCAGCGACCGCATGGGGTGGCGCGAGGGCTCGCCGCCCCCCGTGGTGCTCGACGTGAAGACCGCCTCGGGCGGCATGCCGCCGCAATAGACCTCGCGGTGCTTGAACAGCCCCACGGGCAGGAACGGAATCTCCTCCACGCGTCCGACCGAGGCCGGATCGCAGCCTATGAGCCCGAGGTATTCGGCATAGGGCGCGCACGCCGCGGCCTGGAAACGGAACGTGGCGAGCGCCGCAGCGCGGAAGCCGGCATCGTCCGCAAGCGTAAAGAGTTGCTCTTCGGAAATCGTCATGGGATGCAGGGATTGAAAAAAATCCATCACCGGAGCCCTCCCGGGGTTCCGATGATGAATCCGTTATGGTTGTCCGGGCCTACTTCTTCGCCTTGGGCGCCAGGATCATGTTCATCTTCTTGCCGTCGAGCTTGGGCATCATCTCCACTTTGGCCAGCTCCTCCAGATCGGTGGCGAAGCGCAGCAACAGGATCTCGCCCTGCTCCTTGAAGACGATCGAGCGGCCGCGGAAGAAGACATAGGCCTTGACCTTGGCACCCTCCTTCAGGAAGTTCTCGGCATGCTTGAGTTTGAAGTTGTAGTCGTGGTCGTCGGTCTGGGGTCCGAAGCGGATCTCCTTGATCACGATCTTCGCCTGGTTGGCCTTCAGCTCCTTCGCCTTGCGTTTCTGCTGGTAGAGGAACTTCTGGTAGTCGGCGATGCGGCACACGGGAGGATCGGCCTTGGGCGAAATCTCGATCAGGTCGAGCTCCATCTCGTCGGCCAGCTTCAGCGCCTCGCGCGTGGACATCACCCGCGGCTGTTCGATGTTCTCTCCGACCACGCGCACCTCGGGTGCGGTGATCTCGCCGTTGGTGCGGTGCGGATTCTCCTTCTCGGGCGGGCGACGGCCGTAACGGGTGT
>VSOO01000001.1:23098-34534 GCA_009774895.1 Alistipes sp.
CGCCGGCCGGTTTCGGTCTGTTGTTATTCCCGGGGGTAAAGGGCCGCGGCGGGAATGGTTTCGGTGCTGCGATAGCTGTAAAAGTATTAAAATGGTTAATTATTCGTCGTCGCTCCGCTCCGGCGCGCGGCATCCGTCAGCGGATGCCGCCGCCCGGGCGCGGAATGTCGGATCACTGCTTCTTCTCCATGCGGTTGGCCTCGATTTCGCGGCGCACCAGGTCCCCGATGAAGTCGCGGAACGCCGCGAGCGTCATCTGACCCTTGTCGCCCTCGCTCTGGGCGCGTACCGACACGAGCTCCTCGGCCTCCTCCTTCTCGCCCACGATGAGCAGATAGGGGATGCGCTTGAGTTCGTTGTCGCGGATCTTGCGGCCGATCTTCTCGTTGCGGTCGTCCACGTGGGCCCGCACGTCGGAGGCGTTCAGGTACTCGGCCACGCGGCAGGCGTAGTCGTTGAACTTCTCCGAAATGGGCAGCACGACCACCTGGTCGGGCGAGAGCCACAGCGGGAACTTGCCGCCCGTATGCTCCAGCAGCACGGCCACGAAGCGCTCCATCGAGCCGAACGGCGCGCGGTGGATCATGATCGGGCGGTGCAGCTTGTCATCGGCGCCCTTGTACGTGAGGTCGAAGCGCTCGGGCAGGTTGTAGTCCACCTGAATGGTGCCGAGCTGCCATTTGCGGCCGATGGCGTCCTTGACCATGAAGTCGAGCTTCGGGCCGTAGAACGCCGCCTCGCCGTACTCGACCACCGTGTTGAGCCCCTTCTCCTCGGCGGCGCGCATGATGGCGCTCTCGGCCTTCTCCCAGTTCTCGTCCGAACCGATGTACTTCTCGTGGTTGTTCGGATCGCGGAGCGAGATCTGCGCCGTGTAGTCGTCGAACTTGAGCGTGCGGAAGATGTAGAGCACGATGTCGATCACGCGCTCGAACTCCTCAAGCAGCTGGTCGGGGCGCACGAAGAGGTGGGCGTCGTCCTGCGTGAATCCACGCACGCGCGTCAGGCCGTGGAGTTCGCCCGACTGCTCGTAGCGGTACACGGTGCCGAACTCCGCCAGGCGCACCGGCAGCTCCTTGTACGAGCGGGGCTTCGAGCGGTAGATTTCGCAGTGGTGGGGGCAGTTCATCGGCTTGAGCAGGTACTCCTCGCCCTCGATGGGGGTGTGGATGGGCTGGAACGAGTCCTTGCCGTACTTGGCGTAGTGGCCCGACGTAACGTAGAGCTCCTTGTTGCCGATGTGCGGCGTGATGACCTGCTGATAGCCGTACTCCTTCTGCACGCCGCGCAGGAACTGCTCCAGGCGGTCGCGGAGCGCGGCGCCCTTGGGCAGCCAGAGGGGCAGGCCCTGGCCCACGCGCTGCGAGAAGGTGAAGAGTTCGAGCTCCTTGCCGAGCTTGCGGTGGTCGCGCTTCTTGGCCTCCTCCATCATGGCGAGGTACTCGTCGAGCATCGACTTCTTGGGGAACGAGATGCCGTAGATGCGCGTGAGCATCTGGCGCTTCTCGTCGCCGCGCCAGTAGGCGCCGGCCACCGACGTGAGTTTCACGGCCTTGATGTAGCCCGTGTTGGGGATATGGGGTCCGCGGCAGAGGTCGGTGAAGGCGCCGTTCGTGTAGAACGAAATGGTGCCGTCCTCCAGTGCCGAGATCAGCTCGACCTTGTACTGGTCGCCCTTCTCGGTGAAGGTGCGGAGGGCCTCCTCCTTGGCCACCTCGCGCCGCACGAGCGGCTCCTTGCCGCGCGAAAGCTCGATCATCTTCTGCTCGATCCGGGGCAGGTCGCTCTCGGTGATGGTCACCGGCGATTCGACGTCGTAGTAGAAACCGTTTTCGATGGCCGGACCGATACCGAACTTGATGCCCGGATAGAGCGCTTCGAGCGCCTCGGCCAGCAGGTGCGACGACGTGTGCCAGAAGGCGTGCCGGCCCTCGGCGTCGTCCCATTTGTAGAAACGGACGGCGGCATCGGTTTCGATCGGACGCATCATGTCCACCGTCGCTCCATTCACCGATGCGGCCAGAGAGTCGGCAGCTAAACGAGGGCTGATGCTCTCCGCGATTCCGTAAGCGGTCGTCCCTTCGGCATATTCTCTGACCGAGCCGTCGGGAAATGTGATTTTAATCATAAAAAACTGTTGTCGTTATGTCCGCGACCGCCTCGCCGCCTCCGCAGCGCCGGCGCACGCCCGCATCCTCGTGCGAGGTCCGTGCCGCCGGCGCCACCGGCACCGGTCCGGCAATCGCTTCCGGTTTTCGGGGCCCTCGGCGCTTCCACAATTACGAGACGGAATACGCCTCCGGCCACTCTTTTGTCTCTTTTCAAACTCCGGGCACGCCCCTCTCCGGCATGCCCCGCACCCCTGTGCGCTGCGGCTACTCCTCCTTCGCGGCCTGGGGCAAGTCGCGTACCGAAACATCGCGGCCCTTCTCGCGCTCGGCGTGCGGCAGGGGGTTGCTCGTCCAGCGGTCCCACGCGCGGCGATGCTGCACGATGTCGATGGCGGCATACACGGCGCTGCGCAGCGACTGGGGATCGGCCTTGCCCTGCCCCGCGATGTCGTAGGCCGTGCCGTGGTCGGGCGAGGTGCGCACCTCCGCGAGTCCGGCCGTGAAGTTCACCCCGTCGGGCGCGAGCACCTTGAACGGAGCGAGCCCCTGGTCGTGGTACATGGCCAGCACCGCATCGTAGCGGGCATAGCCTCCGTTGGCGAAGAGCCCGTCGGCCGCAAAAGGTCCGAAAGCCAGCACGCCGCGGGCCACGGCCTCGGCCACGGCCGGGCGGATGATCTCCTCCTCCTCGCGGCCCAGCAGCCCTCCGTCGCCCGCATGGGGATTGAGCGCCAGCACGGCGATGCGCGGCTCGACGACACCGAAGTCGCGGCGCAGCGACGCGCGCAGCGTGTCGAGCGCACGGCCGATGCCCTCCCGCGTGATGTGGGCGCTCACCTCCGTGACGGGGAGATGGATCGTCACCAGACCCACGCGCAGGCGGTCGCTGCACATGATCATCATCGGCTCGCCCTCCAGCTCCGCGGCCAGGAACTCGGTGTGGCCGGTGAAGCGGAACCCGTCGCCCTGCATCGCCTCCTTGTTGATCGGGGCCGTCACCAGCGCGTCGATGCGGCGGGCCTTGAGGTCGTCGGTCGCCCGGCGCAGTGCGGCCAGCGCCGCGGCCGCCGATTGGGGCGTCGCACGGCCCGGCTCCACGGTCAGCCGTTCGCCCACGGGCACCATATTTACGCGGCCGCGCCGCGCCTCGTCCGCCGAGGCGACTTTCGCGAGCGCGGGCGCCTCCTCTCCGCAGAGCGTGGCGGCATAAAACTCCGCCGCCTCCGGCGATCCGTAAATCACCGGCGTGCAGAGCTCCGTCATGCGCGGATCGGCGAACGCCCCGAGCACGACCTCCCAGCCGATACCGTTGGTATCGCCCTGTGTAATACCTATTCTTATCTTATCTTCAGACATGGTTTTAACATTTCGGTCGTTATTCCGTCCCGGCATTGCGCTCACCCGATCCGCACCCGGCCAGCCGAAAACATTCTATTTCAAGAAGCAAAAATAGGAAAATTCCCGCAATAAATACATTGTCATCCTATTTTTATCACGAAAAGCCGCGACTGCCGAACCTCTGTACAAAAAAATACCGCTCGTCACGCTATCCGACACTCATGTCAGCCGACGTTTTTTCGCAGTAATGAAGGACCGCGCCAACCTCGACGCACAGCACAAAACCCCGCATCGTGCCCGACCGCCTCACGGCGATGCTTAAAAATTTGACATTGCGTTCGATTTGTATTATTTTTGCACCCGACAAACCGAGGCAACGGCCGAAAAACGTTCAAATATTTTCGACTTCGCACCCGGTCCGATCACATTCATTTAAAACCGTTTCCGAATATGGAACCTGCCATGCGAAAACCCGACAGCGGTTTGGTCTGGGCAATCCTCACAACCGTATTGTGCTGCATGCCGTTCGGCATCGTGGCAATCGTCAAAGCCGCACAGGTAGACACTTTCTGGGCCGCAGGAAACTACGAAGAAGCAGCGAGGGCCGCCGCCAGTTCCCGCACATGGAGCTGGATCAGCGCCGGCATAGCCATTGCCGTCTGGGTAATCTACCTGCTCGTCATCATCGGCACGATCGGACTGGCCGCCATGTTCACACCGGATTGACACGGAAAATCCTGACCGCAACAGCAGTGCTTGCGGTCCTGACAGCCTTGGCCACGGTCTACTACTTCGTTGATCCGGCCCATACGGTCTGGATGCCCAAATGTCCGTTCCGGCTACTGACCGGACTGGATTGTCCGGCATGCGGCACCCAGCGGGCGCTATATGCCCTGCTGCACGGCGCCTGGAACGAGGCGCTGGCCTGCAATCCTTTTGCACTGATCTCGCTGCCCTATCTTGCGCTGGTCATCCTTACCACACTCCGCACGCCCGGCGAGCGCAGTGCACTGCGCTACGTACAGCACCCTCACACGGTACGCCTCTATCTGCTGCTGATCGTCGGCTGGTGGATTCTGCGCAATACGTCGCAATGGCAATAGCCCCCGTCCGCGACACATAAACCGCGAACGGGAACACAGCGGACACAAAAAAGACAGCGCCTCAGACTCCCCGCCCCGACAGAAGCAAACCCGCGTGTGTTCCGCGCCCGCCTTTGCCGGACTTCGGCCGCGCCTTAACCACTCCCGCCTGGCAAAATGCAGGCAAGCTTGCTTTTGCCCTCGCTTATTCGTACTTTGGCTCCGCCTTAGATACTTCGTCTCGGCATAATCAAACTTTGTTTGTTTCTGCACTCGACTTTTCGTATCTTTGTCCGTCGAACAAACCGATAACGATGAATTTACGGACCTTTCTCACGGCCCGGGCGCTGCCCGCCGCCGCAGCCCTGCTGCTCTTTTTCCTCGCGGCGGTCATCGCCTTCACCCCCCAGTTCCGGGGCGAGGTGCTGCCCCAGCACGACGTCCTCCAGTACGAAAGCAGCGTGCAGGACATACGGGCGCACCGCGCGGCCACGGGCGAAGACCCCCAGTGGACGGGGTCCATGTTCGGCGGCATGCCCGCCTACCTGCTCAACGTGGCCTATCCCGCCCAGCTCGTGAAACACCTCGCCGAACCCGTCGTCGGCATCGTGGACACCCCGGCGGGCTTCCTCTTCTTCGCCTGCGTGTCGATGTGGCTCATGCTCCTGATGATGGGCATCGACTCCCGCGTGGCGATCGCCGGCGCCCTGGCCTACGGACTCTCGACCTACTTCTTCCTCATCATCGGCGCGGGCCACATCACCAAAATGTGGGCGCTCGTATACGCCCCCCTGATGATGGGCGGCGCGTGGATGACCCTGCGGGGCGACATGTGGTGCGGAGGCGCCGTGACGGCCCTCGCGGCATCGCTCGAAATCGGCGCCAACCACCCGCAGATCACCTACTACTTCCTGCTGGCGATGGGCGCGCTGTGGCTCAGCGAAGCCGTCGCCTCCCTCCGCAGCCGCAGCTGGCGGCCGCTCCTCAGGCGCACGGGCGTGCTGGCGATGGCCGGCGTGCTGGCCGCAGCCTCGAACTTCGCCCCCCTGTGGTACACCGCGCAGCACACCGGCGACACCATACGCGGAGGCTCCGAGCTCGCTGCGGACGCCGAGCGCAGCGGTCTCGATCCCGACTACGCCACGGCGTGGAGCTACGGCCCCGCCGAGAGCTTCACGCTCCTCGTTCCGGACTTCATGGGCGGCAGCTCGACGCGCGGATTCGCCCCCGACGGCGAGGTGGCCGCGGCACTGGCCGACTACGGCCTGCGCGACGTCGCGACGCAGCTCCCCGCCTACTGGGGCGACCAGCCCTTCACCGCAGGTCCGACCTACCTCGGCGCCGCGGCGCTCTTTCTGGCCGTGCTGGGCTTCCTGCTCGCCGACAACCGCTGGCGGTGGTGGCTTCTGGGCATCTCGGCATTCATGCTGCTGCTGGCCTGGGGGCGCCACATCATGGGCTTCACGCAGCTGATGTTCCGGCTGCTGCCCGGCTACGACAAGTTCCGCACGGTATCCATGGCCCTCGTGGTCGTGCAGTGGACGGTGCCGCTGCTGGCCTCGCTCGCCCTCATGCGGCTGTGGCGGGGCGACGTGCCCCCGCAGCGTCTGCGGCGTGCGCTCGCATGGGCCGCAGGCATCGCGGGCGGACTCTGCCTCGTGCTGGCCGCGGGCGGCAGCCTCCTCTCCGACTTCGGCCGCGAAGCGAGCGCCGCGACGATGACCGCACAGTTCCGGCAGCTCTTCACCGAGGCCGGCATGGAGCGCTACGCGGCCGACGGCACGGCCGACGAAATGGGGCTCGCCGCAGCCGCGGCGATGGCCTCCGAGCGGGCCTCGATGATGCGCGCCGACGCCTGGCGCTCGCTGCTCTTCGTGCTGCTCGCCGCGGGTGCCGTGTGGCTCTACGTGCGGGGGCGCATCGGCCGCGGCATGCTGACCGCCGCCGCGGGGCTGCTCATGGCCGTCGATCTGCTGGCCGTGGACCTGCGCTTCCTGCCCCACGACTCGTTCGGCACGGCCCGCAGCCAGCGGGTCGCACTCACCGACGCCGACCGCACGATCCTGGCCGACAAGGAGCCCGGATTCCGCGTCCTCAACCTCACGGTGAGCCCCTTCAACGACGCCACAACCTCGTGGCACCACCGTTCGGTCGGCGGCTACCACGGCGCGAAGCTCGCACGCTACCAGGACCTCATCGACCGCTACCTCGCAGCCGGACACGACGGGGTGCTCGACATGCTCGACACCCGCTACCTGATCGTGCCGCGGGCCGGAGGCGGCACCGAGGCCGTGCGGCGCGAGACGGCCAACGGCGCGGCGTGGTTCGTAGCGGAGGTCGCGGGCGCCGAGACGCCCCGCGACGAAATCGAGCTGCTGGGTGCCGCCGACCTCAAGCGCACGGCCGTGGTGGCCGCCCGCGACCTCAGGCGCATCGCGCCCCGCACCTGCGGCGCACAGGGCGGCCGCATCGCTCTGGCCGAGTACCGCCCCAACTACCAGCGCTACGAGTACACGGCGCCCGAAGAGGCGGTGGCGGTATTCTCCGAGATATGGTACGACAAGGGCTGGACCGCGACCATCGACGGCGCGCCCGCCGAGGCGTTCCGCGCCGACTACGTGCTGCGCGGCATGGTGCTCCCCGCCGGCACGCACACCGTGGAGTGGCGGTTCCGCGCGCCCGCATGGCGCACGACGGAGGGCGTGACGCTCGCCGCGTCGCTCGCGATCCTCGCGGGGTGCGCCGCCTGCCTCGTGCGGGCCCTGCTCCGCCGGCGCAAAGGCTCCGCGCCCTGCGCCTGACACGCAGCGCCCCCACACGGGCGCCGCACCCCGCAACGAAACTGAAGACCCGATTATGAAAGACGACAAACGACTGAAACGCAAAGTACGCAACTCCTACATCGTATCGACCGTCAGCATGGCGCTCGTACTCTTCCTGCTGGGCTCGGTGGGCTACCTGCTGACCGCCGCGCTCAAGACGGCGCGCACGCTCCAGGAGAGCGTGGCCGTGAGCATCGAGCTGGACCGCGAACACGACGAGGCGGCGAAAGCCGCAATCGGCGAGCGCCTCGCGGCCGAGCCCCTCGTGGCGGAGTTCACCTACTCGCCCAAGGAGGAGAAGCTCGCCGACAACGATTTCCGCAAGATGTTCGAGAGCGAATTCGAGGAGCTGCTCGAAGAGAACCCCCTGCGCGACTCCTACGAGCTGCGCCTCGCGGCAGCCGCCGGCGAAGCCGGGGCGCTCGACGCGCTGGTCGGACGCCTTGAGGCGCTCGACGGCGTGGAACGCGTATCCTATCCGGCGATGGTGGCCGAGCGCCTCCACGCCACCGTGGCCCGCATCCGCCTGGTGCTGCTGCTCTTCGGCGGCGCGCTGCTGGTCATCTCGCTGATCCTCGTGGGCAACACGATCCGCCTGGCCATCTTCGCCAAACGCTACCTCATCAACACCATGAAGCTGGTGGGCGCCACCAAGTGGTTCATCATGCGGCCCTTCCTGGGCGACAGCATCCGCCAGGGCATCGGTGCCGGCGCCGGCGCCTCGGCGCTCTTCTGGATTGCCGTGGAAGGCCTCAACGAGACGCTGCCCGAGCTGACGAACGTGGCCGACGCCGCGCGCATCGCCGCCATCGCCGGAGCGATGGTCTGCGGCGGCGTGACGCTGTCGCTGCTCTTCACCTTCGCGGCGGTCAATAAATTCGTCAATATGAAGTCCAACAAGATCCATCTCTACTGACATGAAACGCCAAGACAAAAACACACGCCCCGATCCCGAAAATCCGAAACTGCCCCTCGTGCGCAAGAACTACCTCTGGCTGCTCGCGGGCTTCGGCATCATCCTGCTGGGCTTCGTCCTCATGGCGGGCGGCGGCAGCGACTCACCCGAGGAGTTCGATTACGCCATGTTCTCGTGGCGCCGCATCACGCTGGCCCCGCTGCTGGTCGTCGCAGGCTTCGCCGTGGAGGCCTACGCCATCATGAAACGCTTCTGACCCATGGAGACCATCGACGCCATACTCCTCGGCATCGTGCAGGGCATCACCGAATTCCTGCCCGTGTCGAGCAGCGGACACCTCCAGATCGCCAAGGAGCTGCTCGGCGTGCGGATCGAGGAGAACCTCACGTTCGACGTGCTGCTGCACGCCGGCACCGTGCTGAGCACCGTGGTGATCCTGCGAGGCGAGATCGCCGGCCTCGTGCGCGGGCTCTTCACCCCGCGGTTCAACGAGGAGAAGGCCTACATCCTGAAACTGCTGCTGTCGATGATTCCGATCGGCATCGTCGGCCTGCTCTTCATGGACCGCATCAACCGCATGCTCGAATCGCCCGCCATCCTGCTCATCGTAGGCGCCATGCTGCTGCTGACCGCCGGCCTGCTCGCCTTCGCCGACCGCAGCAAGGCGCGGCGACGCGAACGCATCTCCTACCGCGACGCTTTTATTATAGGTATCGCCCAGGCGTGCGCCGCCATGCCCGGACTCTCGCGCTCGGGCTCCACCATCGCCACGGGACTGCTCCTGGGCAACCGCAAGGAGGCCGTGGCGCGCTTCTCGTTCCTCATGGTGCTGGCCCCCATCATCGGACAGACGCTGCTCGACGTGCTCGACGCGGGCGGCCTGCCCGCCGCAGGCATCGGCGCGCTGCCCCTCGCCGCGGGTTTCGCCGCGTCGTTCGTCACCGGATGTCTGGCCTGCAAATTCATGCTCGGCATCGTGCGCCGGGGCCGCCTGATCTGGTTCGCCCTCTACTGCGCTGCAGCAGGCACGGCGGCCATCCTGAGCTACCTACTGTAACCCGCCCCGCAGGGGCCAAACCCTACCTCATGACAACTACTACCGACCGCGACCTGCGGGGACTCAACTTCGAAGAGGGCTACATCGCCGTCATCGACAAACCGCTGGAATGGACCTCGACCGACGTGGTCCGCAAGATCAAATTCGCGCTCCACGGCCTGGGCTACCGCAGAATCAAGGTGGGGCACGCCGGCACCCTCGACCCGCTGGCCACGGGCATCCTCGTGGTCTGCATCGGCCGCGCCACCAAGATGGTCGATGCGCTCCAGGCCGAAGAGAAGGAGTACGAAACCGACATCCGCCTGGGCGCCACCACGCCCAGCTTCGACCTCGAACACCCCATCGACCGCACCTACCCCACGGAGCACATCACGCGCGAGGCGGTGCTCGCGGCCCTCGACGCCCTCACGGGCGAACGGCTCCAGACGCCGCCGCTCTACTCGGCGAAGAAGATCGACGGCGTGCGCGCCTACGATATCGCCCGCGCGGGCGAGGAGGTCGCACTGCGCCAGGCGCTCATCAACATCTACGGCATGGAGCTGCTCGAATGCGAGCTGCCGCGCATCCGCGTGCGCGTGCGGTGCAGCAAGGGCACCTACATCCGCTCGCTGGCCCGCGAAATCGGCGAGGAGCTCCGCAGCGGCGCCCACCTCGAATCGCTCCGCCGCACGCGGAGCGGCGGCTTCACCCTCGCCACAGCGTGGCAGCTGGACGATTTTCTCGAAAAACTGCGTGCGTGCGAAACAAAATAGACGATTCCGCGTATTACCCTTAGTATACATATTACAACCCGAGCGGCGAACGCTCCGTTTTCGCATATGAAACTATCACAATACGGCTACGAATTCACTCCCGAGATGCTGGCCAAGCATCCGGCGGAAAACCGCGACGAATCGCGCCTGATGGTCATCGACCGCGCCAAGGGCACGATCGAACACCGCATCTTCAAGGACCTGCTCGACTATTTCGACGAAAAGGACCTCTTCGTGTTCAACGACACGAAGGTCTTCCCCGCACGTCTGTACGGCAACAAGGAGAAGACCGGCGCCGAGATCGAGATCTTCCTGCTGCGCGAGCTGAACCGCGAGCTGCGGCTGTGGGACGTGCTCGTGGACCCGGCCCGCAAGATCCGCATCGGCAACAAGCTCTACTTCGGCGACGACGACCTGCTCGTGGCCGAGGTGATCGACAACACCACCTCGCGCGGCCGCACGCTGCGCTTCCTCTTCGACGGCTCCTACGAGGAGTTCAAGGAGGCGCTCTTCAGGATGGGCGAGACGCCCCTGCCCCGCTGGGTGCGCGAGAAGGTCGAACCCGAGGACGCCGAGCGCTACCAGACCATCTTCGCACGGCACGAGGGCGCCGTGGCGGCCCCGACGGCCGGCATGCACTTCTCGAAGCACCTGATGAAGCGCATGGAGATCCGCGGCATCGACCGCGCTTTCGTCACGCTCCACGTGGGCCTGGGCAACTTCCGCACGGTGGATGTCGAGGACCTCTCGAAGCACAAGATGGACTCCGAGCAGTACATCGTCACGGACGAGGCCGCCGAGGCGGTCAATGCCGCGAAGCGCGAGGGCCGCAAGGTGGTGTCGATCGGCACGACGGTCATGCGCACGCTCGAAACGGTGGTCTCGACCCACGGCATGATCAAACCCATGGAGGGCTGGACGAACAAGTTCATCTTCTGCCCCTACGAATTCAGCGTGCCCAACGCGCTGGTCACCAACTTCCACCTGCCCTACTCCACGCAGCTGATGATGGTGGCCGCCTTCGGAGGCTACGAATGCGTCATGAACGCCTACAAGGCGGCCCGCGAGGAGGGTTACCGCTTCGGCACCTACGGCGACGCGATGCTGATTCTCTGAGGCCCCGGCGCCGCCCGCCCGCCGCGCCGACGGGAGCGCGGCGGCGGAGATGTTGGGTATTCCCGAAATTTTCACTATCTTTGCGATAATAAAACCATTCGACCCCCATGGCTGCAAACAAGATTCTGTATGTGTGTCAGGAGATCACTCCCTACCTGCCGGAAACGGAGTGCGCGGCGATGTGCCGCAGACTCTCGCAGGCGATGCAGGACCGCGGCAACGAAATCCGCACGTTCATGCCC
>VSOO01000010.1 GCA_009774895.1 Alistipes sp.
CCTGATCGACACCCCCGCCGCACTCCTCGACCTGCTCTGATCCGCCTGCCGGAGCGGGCAAACGCCTGCGGCGGACGAAGCCGCCCCTCACGACATGCGTGCGTTCCGCACCGGACCCCGAAAGACCGGTGCGGAACGCACGCAGGCTCCGCCGCGGGGCATTACTCCCCGTCGTCGTAGAAAATCCCGTCCATGAGCGAATCCAGTTCGCGACGCTCCTTCTTCGTCGGGCGCCCCGTGCCGCGGTCGCGCGTCACGAAGACGGTTTCGCGCGGCACGTCGAGTTTGGCCAGCTCCTCCTGCGGGGTGACGTTCACGCAGTACTCCGGCACGTTCTTGGCCGGCTGGCGGCTCGTGACGAGCCCCACCACCCGATAGGAGTAAACCACCTGCTGGCGCCGCACCGTGATGCGGTCGCCGCATTTCACCTCGCGCGAGGGTTTGGCGTAGGCGTCGTTCACAAGCACTTTGTTCGTGCGCACGGCCTCCGCGGCGTCGCTGCGGGTCTTGAAAATCCGCACGGCCCACAGGTATTTGTCGAGTCTTACATCTTCCATATTCCAATCCGTTGTCAATGCCGGCCCGTTCAGCGCTCGTAGAGCGTTTCGGCACGGGGCCGGTCGTGCGAATGTTCGTCGTTCTGGCGGCTCACGCTGAGGATCATGCCCAGCGCCATGGCGGTGAAGAGCACCGACGAGCCGCCGCGCGAGATGAGCGGCAGGGTCTGGCCCGTCTCGGGAATCAGATTGACCGTCACCATGATGTGGAGCAGCGCCTGGCACGTGATGAGCAGCGCCAGGCCCAGCACCAGCAGCCCCGGGAATGCGGTGCCGCAGCGACGGAAAATTTCGATCGCCCGGAAGAAAATCCACAGATAGAGCATCAGCAGCGCCACGGCCAGGATCAGACCGTACTCCTCGACGAAGAAGGCGTAGGCGTAGTCGCTCTCGGGGTGGATCATCTCCACGCGCATGGCGCTCTGCCCGGCGCCCTCGCCCAGGATGCCGCCGTTGTGGATGGCGATCATCGAACGCTCCGTGTCGGTCAGGTGGTCGATGGGCTTGTCCGTCTGCGACTGGGTCCACAGGTGGATCCACGTCGCCACGCGGCCCTCGGCCGTCTCGCTGCGCCCCAGGTTGAGGGCCATGATGAGCACCACGCCCGCCACGGCCCACGCCACCAGCTTCAGCAGCTCGCCGAAGCGCACGCGTCCGATGAGCATCATCACCCACGAGGCGGCGAAGACCAGCACGGCCGACGAGGTGTGGGCCGGGAAGATCACGGCGCACGACACTACCACCGGCATCAGCACGGGCCATGTTCCCTCGCGCCAGATGCGGCCCTGGGCCGGATCGCTCCACCAGGTCCAGAAGCGCCACGAGGGGACGATGCACAGCTTGTCGATCTTCGACTGCCGCCCCGCGAGCTGACGCGCCAGGAAGAGCACCGTGGCGACCTTCAGCGCCTCGGAGGGCTGGAACTGGAAGGGTCCGAGCGGAATCCAGCGGGCTGCGCCGTTGGTCGTGGCGCCGATGAAGTAGACGGCGATGGTGAGCAGCACGCCGATCAGGTAGGCCG
The DNA here is from genome assembly GCA_009774895.1 of Alistipes sp. Lineage (GTDB taxonomy): Bacteria > Bacteroidota > Bacteroidia > Bacteroidales > Rikenellaceae > Alistipes. Next base: position 1,579 of record VSOO01000010.1, read on the forward strand.
GTTTCGAGAGGTGGTTGTAGATGCGGCAGTCGATCTTGTGCACGGCGAGCATGATGCCGAGGCTCACCACGAGAATCATGATCTGCTGGCGCAGGAAGTGCGACGTGCTGCGCACCGTGTGCGCATCGTAGGCCATCTTGGCCGTAGAGGAGTAGACGACCAGGATGGAGATCACGGCCAGCGCGGCCACGATGATCCACAGCACGCGGTCGCCCGTGAAGACCCGGAACGGCGTCGCCCCGGCCTCCTCCTGCGGCTGCTTCGGCGCCTCGGCGTCCCCCGAAGCACCGGCCCGGTGCGCCCCCGCTTCCGAAGCGTCGCGCTCTGCGGCGTGCGAACCGCTTCGGGCGCTGCCGCCGGCCGTATCGCCCGCACGGGCGCCACGGGCCGCGACGTCCGCAACGGGACCGGACGTCTCCTCCCAGGGGCAGGGTTCCGGCATATGATCCGTGCTCCGCATAGGCTATCCCAGGTGTTCGGCCACCCACCGCTTGAACAGCTCGCCGCGCTGTTCGTAGTTTTTGAACAGGTCGAAGCTGGCGCAGGCGGGCGACAGCAGCACGGCATCGCCCGGACGCACCGCATCGCGTGCCGCCCGCATCGCCTCGTCGAGCGATCCGGTGGAGATGATCTGCGGCACCACGCCGGTGAACTCGGCGACCAGCTTGGCGTTGTCCGCACCCATGCAGACCAGCGTGCGGACCTTCTGCCGCGCGAACTCCTTGAGCGGCGCGTAGTCGTTGCCCTTGTCCGTGCCTCCGGCGATCCACACCACCGGACGCGTCATGCTCTCCAGCGCATACCACACCGAATCGACGTTCGTGGCTTTCGAGTCGTTGATCCACGCCACGCCCCCGTACTCGCCGGCGGGTTCGAGCCGGTGCTCCACGGGGTCGAACGCACAGATCGAGCGGCGCACCTGCTCCGGCGCCACGCCCGCGGCGAGGGCCGCGAGGGCCGCCGCCATGGCGTTGTAGGCGTTGTGCAGGCCCGCGAGCTTCATCTGCGCCGTGTCGATCTCCACCGAGGTATGACCCACGGTCGCCGTGAACTTGCCGTCGCACAGGAAGGCGTCGCCCGCACCGCTCGCCACGGCCGCACGCGCCGCGAAGGGCAGCTCGCGCATCCGCAGCTCGTGGCGCGGCAGCTGCTCGGCGATTGCCGGATCGTCAGCCGAATAGATGAAGGCGCAGCGCGAGTGCTGGTTCCGCACGATGCGCATCTTCGAGTCGGCGTAGTTCTGGAAGCAGTAATCGTAGCGGTCGAGGTGGTCGGGCGTGATGTTGGTCAGCACGGCTACGTCGGCCCGGAAGCGGTACATGCCGTCGAGCTGGAACGAGCTGATCTCCAGCACATACCAGTCGTAGTCGCCCGTGGCGACCGAGTAGGCGAAGCTCTCGCCGATGTTGCCGCCGAGGGCCGCGTTGTACCCCGCATCGCGCAGGATGCGGTAGATGAGCGACGTGGTGGTGGTCTTGCCGTTCGACCCCGTGATGCAGATCGTGCGCGCACGGCCGATGTAGCGGCCCGCGAACTCGATTTCGGAGATTATCGGGATGCCCGCCTCGCGGATGCGGCGCACGACGGGCGCCTTCTCCGGAATGCCGGGCGACTTGACCACCTCGTCGGCCGCGAGGATGCGCTCCTCGGTGTGGCCGCCCTCCTCGTAGGGCACGGCCCACTCGTCGAGCCGCGCCTTGAAGCGGTCGGCGATGCGGCCGCTGTCCGACAGGAAGACGTCGAATCCCTTCTTCTTGGCGAGGATCGCCGAGCCGTAGCCGCTGATTCCTCCGCCCAAAACGACGATGCGTTTCATGGTCTTACTCATTTGCTATCTGATTTTCAACGTTACGAGGGTCACGGCCGCGAGCAGCAGCGACACGATCCAGAAGCGCGTGACGATCTTCGTCTCGAAGATGCCGCGTTTCTGGTAGTGGTGGTGTACGGGCGACATGAGCAGGATGCGCCGGCCCTCGCCGTACTTGCGCTTCGTGTACTTGAAGTAGGAGACCTGCATCATCACCGAGAGGCTCTCCACGAGGAAGACGCCGCAGAGCAGGGGCAGCAGCAGCTCCTTGCGGATGCAGAGCGCGAAGACGGCGATGATGCCGCCGATCGAGAGCGACCCCGTGTCGCCCATGAAGATCTGCGCCGGAAAGGAGTTGTACCACAGGAAGCCGATGAGCGCGCCGGCCGTCGCGGCGGCGAAGACCAGCAGCTCGCCGCTCTGCGGGATGTACATGATGTTGAGGTAGTCGGCATAGACGATGTGGCCCGAAAGGTAGGCCATGGCCCCCAGCACCACCACGATGGGCACCGACACGCCCGTGACCAGTCCGTCGAGGCCGTCGGTGAGGTTGGCGCCGTTCGACACGGCCGTAATCACAAGGATGGCCACCAGCACGTAGAGCAGCCACGCCGCGGTGTCGTTGCCGCCGGTGAACCAGCTGTAGTCCAGCTCATTGTTCTTGATGAAGGGGATGGTGGTCTGCGTGGTCTTGAGGCTCTCGGAGCTGAGCACCACGCGCTGCACGGTGCTGGCCACCACCTCGCCCGAGGGATCGCAGTAGACCGTCTCTACGGGCTGCACGCTCTTCTCGCGCACGACGATCTCCTCCGAAATCCACATGGTCGTGCCGACGATCAGGCCCAGGCCCACCTGCCCCACGATCTTGAAGCGCCCCTTGAGGCCCTCCTTGTGGTGGCGGAATACCTTGATGTAGTCGTCCAGGCCGCCGATCAGCCCCAGCCACATCGTCGATACGAGCATCAGCTGCACGTAGATGTTGTCGAGGCGCCCGAGCAGCAGGATGGGCACCAGAATGGCCAGCAGGATGATCACGCCGCCCATGGTCGGCGTGCCGCGCTTCTGGAGCTGGCCCTCCAGCCCGAGGTCGCGGATCTCCTCGCCGATCTGCTTGCGGCGCAGGAAGTCGATGATCCGGCGGCCGAAGATGATGACGATCAGCAGCGACAGGATGACGGCCGCCGCCGCGCGGAACGAGAGGTACTGGAACATGCCCGAGCCGGGGATATTCCAATACTGGTCGAGGTAACGGAAAAGATGGTAAAGCATGGTTTTTTCTCTTTATTTGCGTGTGTCGTGCAACGAGGCGAAGCAGGCTGCGATCTGCTCGCGGTCGTCGAAATGGAGTTTCTCGGTGCCCACGATCTGGTAGGTTTCGTGGCCCTTGCCCGCCAGCAGGATCAGGTCGCCCGGCGCGGCGAGCATCGCGGCCGTGCGGATGGCCTCGGCACGGTCGGCGATGCGCAGCCAGCGGCCGTCGGCGGCAAGGCCGGCGGTCATCTCGTCGAGGATGGCCGCCGGGTCCTCGGTGCGGGGGTTGTCCGAGGTGAAGATCGCCGTGTCGGCATGCTTCACGGCGATGTGCGCCATCTCGGGCCGCTTGGTGCGGTCGCGGTCGCCGCCGCAGCCGCACACCACGAGCATCCGCTGCCCCGGGCGCCGGATCTCGCCCAGCGTCCGCAGCACGTTTTCGAGCGCATCGGGCGTGTGGGCGTAATCGACCACGGCGGTGGTGCCGTCGTTCGCACGCACGTACTCGAAGCGCCCGTCCACCGGGCGCAGCGTGCTCAGCAGGCGCAGCACCTCCTCCTTCGGCTGGCCCAGCAGCAGCGCCGCGGCGTAGACCGAGAGCAGGTTGCTCGCATTGAACCGCCCGAGCAGTCCGGCCCACACCTCGCGGCCGTCGATGCGCAGCAGCATGCCGTCGGCGTGCTGCTCCACGACCTTGCAGCGGAAGTCGGCCGCCGCGCGCAGCGAGAGGGTGCTGACCGCGGCGCGCGTGTTCTGCACCATCACCTCGCCGTTGCGGTCGTCGAGGTTCGTGAGGGCGAACGCCCCGCGGGGCAGGGCGTCGAAGAACGACTTCTTGGCCCGCAGGTACTCCGCAAAGGTCTTATGGTAGTCGAGGTGGTCGTGCGTGAGGTTGGTGAAGATGCCGCCCGCGAAGTGCAGGCCCCGGATGCGGTCCTGCACGATGGCGTGCGACGAGCACTCCATGAAGCAGTAGCCGCACCCCGCATCGACCATCTCGCGCAGCAGGGCGTTGAGACGTATGGCGTCCGGCGTGGTGTGCGTGGCCTCGGTGCGGCGCGCGCCCACGCAGTAGACGACCGTCGAAATGAGCCCCGCCTCGTAGCCCAGTCCCCGGAACAGCTCGTAGAGGAGCGTGGCCGTGGTGGTCTTGCCGTTGGTGCCCGTAACGCCCACCAGCTTGAGCTCGCGGCTCGGGTGGCCGTACCACGCCGCGGCCAGGTCGGCCATGGCGGCGTTCGTGTCCTCCACCTCGACGTAGGTCACGCCCTCGTGCGGCGCAGCGGGCATGCGCTGGCACACCACGGCTGCGGCGCCGCGCTCCACCGCCATGTCGATGTAGTCGTGTCCGTCGCTCTGCGTGCCGCAGACCGCGAAGAAGCAGTCGCCCGCCTCCACGCGGCGCGAATCGTAGACCAGGTGCGCCACGGGCCGCTCCGCGGGGCCCTCGATGCGGCGCACAGCCGTCGTAAGGAATGAAAGGTTTCTCATGTATCGTCTCTCTTTTCGTTATTTCAGCGTTATGTGCGCCGCAGCGCCCGCCGCGGCCCGCGACCCCGGTGCGGGGCTCTGGGTGCGCACCGAACCCCGGCCCGTGAACGACACGCGCAGGCCGCGGCTTTCGAGCAGGAACAGCGCCTCCTTGAGGCCCATGCCCCGCACGTCGGGCACCGTGTGCAGCTCGTCGGGCAGCAGCTCCACGGTCACCACCGACGCGCTGTCGGTGTGCGTGCGCCCCCATCCCGTGCGGGCGTCGCTCCGCACGCGGGGCATGTCCAGGCGGCTCGCCACGCGGCGCACCTGCGCCACGTCGCCCCCTTTCATCCGCACCGGGCGGCAGCGCTCGTCGCTCCGCTCCACGCGGCCGTGCCAGTCGTGCTCGCGGTTGTAGATGTGGGAGGCCAGGCGCTTGACCACGGGACCCGCGAGGGGGCCGCCGTAGTAGGCCCTGCCGCCCCCGCGGCGCGTGTGGATGGTCACGAAGATGGTATAGCGGGGCTTCTCGGCCGGCACGTAGGCCGCCATGCTGCCCATGTAGTATCCGTCGGAGTAGCGGATTCCGTCCTGCGAGAACTGCGCCGTGCCGGTCTTGCCCGCGGCACGGAAGCGCGTCGTGTCGCGGAAGAATCCAGCGCCCGTACCCGTGCGGCACACCTCCTCAAGGCACTCGCGCACGGTGCGCAGCGTGGAGGGCGAGCAGATGCGGTCCACGAGCACCTCGGGACGGTAGCGGCGGTCGAGCACTCCGTCGCGCCACACCTCGCGCACGAGGCGCGGCGCCACCATGCGGCCGTCGTTGGCCACCGCGTTGTAGAGCGTGGCCATCTGCATGGGCGTGAGCTCGATCACGTAGCCGAAGCTGAGGCGTGCGAGCGCCTGGTTCGCACCGCCGATCTTCTTCCAGTCACCCGGGAAGAGCGGAGCACGCTCGCCGTAGGCTTCGAGCCCCACCGTGCGGTCGAGGTGGAGCGAGCGCAGGAACTCCGAGTAGCGCTCCTTGCGGTCGGCATAGCGCTCGAACACCGCCTCGGCGAAGTAGACGTTCGAGGACTGCGCCACGGCCGTCTTGAAGTCCATGTCGTTGAATCCCGCGTGAGAGTCCTGCACCCGGGCGCCGCCCACCACGACCGGACGTCCGTTGCCCGTGTCGTAGACCGTCTCGGTCGGCATGCCCGCATCCTCGATGAGGGCCAGCATCGTCGCCAGCTTGAAGACCGAGCCCAGCTCGGCGCGCTTGGCAATGGCGTAGTTCATGTTCTCGGAGAACCCGCCGCGGCCGTTGCGGCCGAGGTTGGCCAGCGCCAGCACCTCGCCCGTGGCGACCTCCATGACGATGGCCGTGCCCCACAGGGCGTTCTGCGTGGTGAGCTGGTGGCGCAGGGCCTTGTCGGCCACGTCCTGGAGGTCGAGGTCGAGCGTCGATACGATGTCGGCGCCGTCCTCCGGGTCCTCGTTGCCGCCCCCGACCACACGGCCCGAGAAGCCGCGCGCGATGCGCTGCCGCACGGCCTTGCCGTCGCGCCCCGCCAGCTCGTCGCGCCACACGTCCTCGATGCCGTAGTTGCCCCGGTCGCCCGTGAGGCCGATCGTGCGGCGCGCCAGCTCGCCCTGGGGGTAGATGCGCTGGTCGCGCTGCGCGACGTTGTACACCATGCCCATGTTCCAGTTCAGTATCGGGTATTTGCGCAGCTCCTGCCACTCGTTGTAGTCCACCTCGCGGGGGAAGATCTTCACGGGCGTATGGTCGCGGATCGTGTCGTAGATGCGGCGCGTGACGTACTCCTCGCCCCGCAGTCGGTTGATCAGGCGGGCCAGGAAGCCCTCGGCCCGCAGGTGGGTGGTGTCGCGCCCCCGCACCAGGCGGTAGCGGCGCTCGTGCTCGGCGCGGAAGAAGCGCCGGTAGGCGTCGGCCGGCTTGTCGCGGAAGAAGGCAGCGAGCAGCTTCGCGAGCGAGTCGCTCTGCTCGCGGAACAGCTTGACCGAGTCGAGGCCCGGACTGCCGAAGTCCATCTCGGCCTGATAGCGGAACATCGACACGGCCAGCGGCTCGCCCCCGCGCGCGAGGATCGAGCCCCGCTGCGCGGGCACGGTCTGCTCGGTGAAGATGCGGCTTTCGAGACGCCCGGCGTTGTAGGCCACCTCCGAACTGAAGAGCTGCACCCACACCAGGCGCACGAAGACCGCCGCGCCGACGGCGATGAAGAGCACGTAGAGCATCCGCACGCGCAGCAGGATGTCGCTCTTGATCTTCGATTTCTCCTCCTTCATGGTGCGGCGTTATTTTTCGATGATTTCGCTCGGCGTGAGCGCATCCTGAAGTTCGATGCCGCGCTCGCGCAGCCGCTCGACGACGGCCGAGTGGGTCGTGCGGCGGTAGCGCTGCTCTTCGAGCCGTATCGAACGCTCGCGCAGCAGCTGCACCTCGCGTTCGACGCGCGAGTAGCGCATGTCGAGGTGGAGGGCCGAGAACATCACCACGATGCTCAGAAAGAACATCGCCGCGATGCAGATCAGGTAGCGGTAGTACTCGGCGCTGCCCTCGCGCACGAGGATCGAGCCCGAGAAGAGCTGCCACAGGGCGCTGGCCCGGCGGCGGCGTTCGCGACGCTCGCGCTCCTCCTCCGCGGCGCGGCGCCCGGCCTCCTCTTCCTCGTCGCGGCGGATCTCCTCGTCGGCCTCGCCCCGCTGCACGCGCAGCACCTCGCGGCGGATGCGGCGGGCCAGTTCGGCCTCCTCGTCGCGCCGCGCCTGCTCCTCGGGAGTCACAGGGTCGAATTCGTGGTCCTCGTACCGCATGGCCGACGCTCTATTTCTTCACCGCACAACGCAGCCGCGCCGACCGCGACCGCGGGTTGCGCTCCAGTTCTTCGGCCGAGGGGGTCACGGCCTTGCGCGTGACCGGCTCGAACGGCACAGCGGGACGGCCGTAGAAATCCTTCTCGACGCGGCCCTCGAAGTTGCCGCTGCGCATGAAATTCTTCACCAGGCGGTCTTCGAGCGAGTGGTACGATATGACCACCAGCCGCCCGCCCGGGCGCAGCACCTTCAGGCTCTGTTCGAGCGCCATGCGCAGCGCCTCCATCTCGCCGTTCACCTCGATGCGGAACGCCTGGAAGATCTTCGTGAGGTACTTGGCTTCGTCCTTGCGCGGCGTGCACGGACGCACGGCCTCCACCAGGTCGGCCGTCGTGGCGAGGGGCCGCAGGGCGCGGGCCCGCTCGATGCAGTTGGCCGCCTTCCACGGCGTCTCCACCTCGCCCCAGTCACGCAGCAGGCGCGTGAGCTCGGCGTTCGAATAGGTGTTGGCGATGTCGGCCGCCGTGCGGCCGCCGCGCCGGTTCATGCGCATGTCGAGGGGTGCCGAGCCGCGGAACGAGAAGCCCCGCTCCGTGCAGTCGAAGTGGTGCGACGACACCCCCAGGTCGGCCAGCACGGCATCGGCCTCGGTGACGCCGCGCAGCCGCAGCGCGCCCCGCATGAAGCGGAAGTTGCTCTCGACGTAGTGGAAGCGCGCGTCGTCGGGCCGGTTGTCGTGCGTGTCGCCGTCCTGGTCGAAGGCGTAGAGCGCCCCCTCGGGCCCGAGAGCCCGGAGGATGCGGCGCGAATGTCCGCCCCCGCCGAAGGTGAGGTCGATGCAGCAGTCCGCGGGGCCGATCTCCATCAGGGAGACCGACTCCTCCAGCAGCACGGGAGTATGGTAGTCGGTACGGTATTCGGAGCTCATGGATCGTCACAGGGTAAAATCGGGTGTAAAGTTAGGTAATTTTCGAAAAAGATTACCTATATTTGTGTCAATAAAAATCGCGGAGCCGCGCCGGCGCTCGCATCGCCGGTCCCGGCTCCGCCCCCCGCACACGGAACACAATGCCCGAAATCGACATCGGCGCGGTGCTGGCGGCCAAGGCGCCGCGGCTCGCGCGTTTCGTTCCGCGACCGTTCGTCTCCTGGCTCCGACGCACGGTCCGCGAGCGCGAAATCAACCACATCCTCCGCACCTACTGGGACCTGCCGCCCCAGGAGTTCATCCGCGCCTGCTTCCGCGAATGGGGCGTGACCTACTCGGTCGAGGGGCTCGAACGCCTCGACCCCGCGGGCCGCTACCTCTTCGCCTCGAACCACCCGTTCGGCGGCATGGACGGCATGATGCTCGCCGACAAGCTCATAGACCGCTTCGGCGACGCACGCGTGGTGGTCAATGACCTGCTGATGTACCTCGATCCGCTGCGTCCCCTGTGGATCCCGGTGAACAAACACGGCGCCCAGAGCACCTCCTATGCCCGGCGGTTCGAGGAGGAGCTGGCGGGCGACCGTCCGATCCTCACCTTCCCCGCCGGCCTCTGCTCGCGCCGCCCCCGCGGCACGGTGGAGGATCCCGCCTGGAAATCGAGCTTCCTGAAGAAGGCCTACGCCTCGCAGCGGCAGGTGGTGCCCGTGTTCGTGGAGGGCGAGCTGTCCGATTTCTTCTACGGCGTGGCCAACTGGCGCCGCAGGCTGGGGCTGCGGTTCAACATCGAGATGCTGTGGCTGCCCGACGAAATGTTCTCGCAGAGCGGCAAGCACTTCCGCATCGCGGTGGGCGAGCCCCTGTCCGCGGGCGAACTCTCGGCATGCGGCACGCTGGCCGAGCAGACGGAGTATGTACGCAAAAAGACCTATTTTTTGGGCGAAAAACTACGGGCCGAAACGGCTTCAGGGAAAAAAGCGTAAATTTGCACCTCCGAATCCAGCAGAAACCCATTCAATGACGCAACCCATCATACCTCCCGTAGAGCGCGGCCTGCTGAAAGCCGAACTCACCCCCGCACGCAAGGTGCGCGACACGGCCAAGGCCGGCAACGAAATCTATGTCTTCACCGCGGCCGAATGTCCGGCCCTGATGCGCGAAATCGGCCGGCTGCGCGAGGAGGCGTTCCGCGCGGGCGGCGGCGGCACGGGGTGCGAGGCGGACATCGACGCCGAGGACCTGGCGGACGGCGGCTACCACCAGCTCATCGTCTGGGACCCCGCCGCCGAGCAGATCGTGGGCGGCTACCGCTTCATCGTCTGCACGTCGTCCGCGCAGCAGCACCTCTCGACCGAACACTACTTCGAATTCAGCGAGAAGTTCCGCCGCGAGTTCCTGCCCCGCACCATCGAGCTCGGGCGCTCGTTCGTGCAGGTGGGCTACCAGGCCCGCAACAACGGCAAGAGCATCTACGCCCTCGACAACCTGTGGGACGGGCTGGGCGCGCTCATCGTGCTGAATCCCGGCGCGCGCTACCTCTTCGGCAAGGTGACCATGTACACCACCTACAAATCCGTGGCCCGCAATGCGCTGATCTGGTTCCTGCGCCGCTACTTCCCCGACCGCGACGGTCTGGTGAAGGCCATCCGGCCCCTCCGGCTCGACCTGGACGACCCCTACTACGAGCAGCTCTTCTGCGGTGCCGACTACCAGGAGAACTACCGCATCCTGCTGCGCAAGATCCGCGAATTCAACGAGCACATCCCGCCGCTCATCAACGCCTACATGAACCTGTCGCCCACGATGCGGGTCTTCGACACGGTGTCCAATCCCGACTTCGGCGACGTGGAGGAGACGGGCATCCTGGTGACCATTCCCGACATCTACCCCGAAAAGAAGGAGCGCCACATCCGCTGGGAGGGGTGGAAACTCAACCTCCAGGCCCGGCGCGACGAATTCCGCCGACGCATCCACGAGCACCTGGCGCCCCTCAGGAAGAAACGGAGCTGACCCGGCGCGGCCGCACGGCCCTTTGCGCAAAACAATCGGCGCACCTCGTTTCCGGGGTGCGCCGATTGTTTCCGATGCCGAAGCCGCTATACGAAAGGCAGCTTCACCACCTCGGCCTTAAGCAGGCGGTCGCGGATCGACACCGCGATCACCGTACCCGGTTTGGCGTAGGCCGCTTTCACGTATCCCATGCCGAATCCGACCTTCATGCAGGGCGACATCGTGCCCGACGTCACGCAGCCGATCCCGTTGCCCTCGGTGTCGGCGAGCGTGTAACCGTGGCGCGGAATGCCGCGGTCGAGCATCTTGAATCCCACGAGCTTGCGCTCCACACCCTCGGCCTTCAGCCGCTCCATGCGGTCGCGGTCGATGAACTCCTTGCCCTCGGCGAACTTGGTGATCCAGCCCAGGCCGGCCTCGATGGGCGAGGTCGTGTCGTCGATGTCGTTGCCATAGAGGCAGAAACCCTTCTCAAGACGCAGCGTGTCGCGCGCTCCGAGGCCGATGTTCTGCAAACCGTACTCCTCGCCGGCCTCCCAGAGGGCTTTCCACAGCTTGGCACCGTCCTCGTTGGCCACGTAGATCTCGCAGCCGCCCGCCCCCGTGTAGCCGGTGATCGAAAGGATGGCGTCCACGCCCGCAACGGGCAGCTTGCGGAACGTATAGTACTCCATGTCCTCCACCGGTTCGGCGCACATCTTCTGCACGATCTTCATCGCCAGGGGGCCCTGCACGGCGAGCTGGCAGATCTCGTCCGACGCGTTGTAGAGCTCCTTGCCGTGCCCGGCCTCCATGCCGAACGCCTCGCCCTCCTTGCAGATATGGGCCCAGTCCTTGGCGATGTTGGCGGCATTGACCACGAGCAGGTAGGTCTCGGCATCGACCCGGTAGACCAGCAGGTCGTCCACGATACCGCCGCGGCCGTTGGGCATGCAGGTGTACTGCACCTTGCCATCGACGAGCTTGGCCACGTCGTTGGTCGTGATGCGCTGCAACAGCGCCAGGGCCTTGGGTCCCTTGACCCAGATCTCGCCCATGTGGCTCACGTCGAACACGCCCGCACGTTCGCGCACGCACAGGTGCTCGTCGTTGATGCCCGTGAATTCGATGGGCATGTTGTAGCCCGCGAACTCGGCCATTTTGGCTCCGGCCGCGATGTGATAATCGGTGAATACTGTGGTTTTCATGATTTTATGGTTGGTTTGGTTTTTTCTTCCCCGCATTTATTCGCGTCGCCGCACGCCGAGCCGCGGACAGCGCCGGAACTCTTTCGTGCGGTCGAACAGATAGCGGTACGTGGTGTGCATCTTGTGCTTCGTGGCGCCGACGTAGGTTTCGATCATGCGGTTCATGACGGGGTTGAAGTCGCCGATCCACGCCAGCTCCATGGTCTTGTACTCGTTCTTGGTCATCACCAGGAACTCGTGGCACTTGACCATGATGGCCGACTCTACGCCCTTGCCGTGGAACTCGGGAGCGATACCGAAAATGATGCCGAAGATGCGGTCGCACTTGCGGCGCACCTTCAGGTCCCACATCAGGCGCAGCTTCTGCCACCAGCCGAACTTGCCGTTGAACTTGCCGATCAGGCGGTTCAGGTCGGGCACCATGATGAAGAAACCGATGGGTTCGTCGTTGAAATAGGCGAAAAACACGATGCGCGGGTCGATGATCGGCCGGAGCATGCGCATGAGCCGCATCGCCTCGTCGCGCCCCAGGGGCTTGACGCCCGAGAAGAGGGCCCACGCCTTGTTGTAGACGATGCGGAAGTTCTCGGCGGCCTCCTCCAGGTTCTTCATGTCGATGTTCTCGACATGGTAGCCCGGCGTGGCGTGGAGGTGGGCCGCACGGTCGAAGATGCGGTTGCTGTTCTCCGTGATTCCGCTTCTCCAAATATAGGTATGCTGGTTGAAGTAGTTGCAGAAGCCGTAACGCTCGAACAGGTCCTTGTAGTAGGGCGGGTTGTAGGGATTCTCGTAGAGCGGCTGGAACTCGTGGCCCTCCACGAGCAGCCCCCACCACGAGTCGCGGTTGCCGAAGTTGATGGGGCCGTCCATCGCCTCCATGCCGCGGCTGGCGAGCCACATGCGCGCCGCGTCGAACATCACGTCGGCGGCCTGCTGGTCGTCGATGCACTCGAAAAATCCGCAGCCGCCCGTGGGTTGGGTCTCCAGCATCGCCTTCTCGCGGTTGTAGAAGGCGGCGATGCGGCCCACGACCTGTCCCGAGGCGTCGCGCAGCACCCAACGTATGGCCTCGCCGCCCGTGAAAAGGTCGTTCTTCGCGGGATCGAACACCGCGCGGATCGAGGGGTCGAGCGGACACACCCAGTTGCGGTTGCCGCGGTAGATTCGTTTGGGCAGGTCGAGCCACTCGCGTTCGAGTCGGGCGTCGGTCACCTCCTGCAAGGTATATTTGGTCTGTTTGCTCATGGTTGATCTCCTTGTGCCACAAAGATAAAAAAATTTGGCTGAAAGCGCTCGGCCGAGTCCGCTTTTTTTGCTCCGGGCGCAAAGAAGATCGAAAGATGGGCGGACACCGAGCCGCCGCGACCGTCGGGTCCGCCGCCGCTCAGAGGAGCGTGCCCGGCTCCGGAGCGTCGGCCTCGGCCGCGATGTTCGACCGGATGCGCTCCAGACCGCTGCGCGTGAGGGGCGTGCGGCCGAAGCGGGCCTCGAACTCCCCGGGGCCGAGCGTCCGCCACGCCTCGGGCGTCATCGCCTCGGGATCGAATAGGGGATCGAACGCCGGATGGGCGTGCATCGGCGCATTGCGGTTGTAGGGGCAGCAGCTCTGGCAGCGGTCGCAGCCGAAGATCCAGCCGTCGAGGTCGATGCGCGAGGCGGGTTCGCGCTCGATGGTGTGGCAGGCGATGCAGCGGCCGGCATCGACCACGCGGGGTGCGACGATGGCTCCCGTGGGGCAGCTCTCGATGCAGTTGCGGCAGCGGCCGCAGCGCGTCCCCTCGAAGGGTTCGTCGTAGCGGTCGGCCTCGTCCGCAAGGATCAGCTCGCCCAGCACGACGAAGCTGCCCAGGCGGGGCGTCACGAGCAGCGACTGACGGCCGATCCAGCCCAGCCCGGCCTCCACGGCGAGCTGCTTTTCGAGCAGCGGCGCCGTATCGACGAACGCCCGGCCCCGCAACCCGGGCCACACGCCGCGCAGCTCCTCGAAAAGCCGCGCGAGCATCGCCCGCACGGTCGCATGGTAATCCGCGGCGCAGGCATAGGAGGCGATTTTCGTGCGGCAGCCGGCGGGATAGCCCTCGCTCGCGCGGTTTTTGTATCCCACGGCGCAGACGACGGCCGTGCGCGCGCCCTCCACCAGGCGGCGGGGATCGAAGCGCTTGTCGAGGTTGCGCTCCAGGTAGCCCAGCGAGGCGTTCATGCCCCGGTCGAGCCAGCGGCGGAACCACTCCTCGTTCTGCGCCAGGTGGCGGCACGGCGCCACGCCGCAAAGGTCGAAGCCGACCTCCGAGGCGAGGTTTTTGACAACTTCGGTCCGGATCATAGGAATATTTTGGTGCAAAAGTAGCGAATTTCCGACGGATAATTCGTATTTTTGTCCGAAACTTTCCCTGCACGACACCCCCGTGCACGGCAGGGATCAAGACTTGGAACATTATGACGATCAACACGCTTTACGAACTGGTCCGCAACAGTGTGGAGCGCTTCGCAAGTAAGGTCGCTTTCGCCATGTACGACGGCGAGGAGGTGACTTACGCCGAAGTGGGCCGACGGATCGGGATCGTACAGGATATTCTGACCGGTGCGGGCCTCCGCCCGGGCGACAAGGTGGCGCTGCTGAGCAGCAACATGCCCAACTGGGGCGTGTCGTACCTCGCGGTCACCTCGGCAGGCATGGTCGCCGTGCCCATTCTTCCCGACTTCTCGGGCGAGGAGCTCGACCAGATCATCACCCACTCCGAAGCCAAGGCGCTGCTCGTGTCGGACAAGCTCTTCTCGAAGCTCTCGAAACGCACCGTCGAGTCGCTCAACGTGGTCATGCGCACGAAGAACCTCGGCGTCATCTCGCAGCACGTGCGCACCGAGGGCGCCACGGGGGTGCCGGCACCCGACGACCTGGCGGCCATCATCTACACCTCGGGCACCACGTCGCGACCCAAAGGGGTGATGCTCACCCACCGCGCGCTCTGCGCACAGGTAGGGCTGAGCTCCGCCATCTTTCCCGTCGTTCCCGACGACGTATTTCTCTCGGTGCTGCCCCTGTCGCACACCTACGAGTGCTCGATCGGCATGATCTACCCCTTCTCGATGGGTGCGCGGGTCACCTACCTCGACCGGCCGCCCACGGCCTCGGCCCTCATGCCGGCGCTCAAGCGCGTGCGGCCCACGGTCATGCTCATCGTGCCGCTCATCATCGAAAAGATCTACCGCCATCAGGTGCTGGCCAAATTCCGCTCCAACGGATTCTGGCGCACGCTCTACGGCGTGCCGTTCATGCGCCGCTACCTCCACCGCGTCGCCGGACGCAAGCTGATGACCGTCTTCGGATCGCGGCTGCGCTTCCTGGGCATCGGCGGTGCGAAGCTCGACCGCGGCGCCGAGGCTTTCATGCTCGAAGCCCGCATCCCCTACGCCATCGGCTACGGACTCACCGAGACCGCACCCCTGCTGGCCGGCGCCGCACCCTCGATGGTGCGCCTCGGATCGACGGGCCCCCAGGCCCCGGGCGTCACGCTGCGGCTCGAAAACGTCGATCCCGCGACGCGCCAGGGCGAAATCGTGGCCCTCACGCCCAGCGTCATGCTCGGATACTACAAGAATCCCGAAGCCACGGCCGAGGTCCTCACTCCCGACGGCTGGTTCCGCACGGGCGACCTGGGCGAGTTCGATGCCGACGGCTGGCTCTACATCAAGGGACGCCTGAAGAACATGATCGTAGGCCCGAGCGGCGAGAACATCTACCCCGAGGAGATCGAGAGCGTGCTCAACTCGCACGTCTGCGTCTCCGACTCGATCGTCACCGAGCAGGAGGGGCGCCTGGTGGCCCTCGTGCACTTCAATACCGAGGAGCTGGAGGCCAAGTTCAATGTCTGGCGCGAAGAGTGGGAGACCCGCCGCGAGGAGTGGGAAGCGCGCATGGAGCAGCTCAAGAAGGAGATCGTAGAGTACGTGAATGCCAAGGTCAATCGCTTCTCGCGTATCTCGGAGGTCGTGGAGGAAAAGGAGGAGTTCGTCAAGACCCCCACGCAGAAGATCCGCCGCTTCCTCTACAACAGGAAGAAAGAGGAGGACAGTCCGGCTTCGGGCATGGGAACGCCGCAACCCGGGAAATAGCGCGGCAGCCGAACGACGTGTCGCCGGTTCCTTTCGTGGAGCCGGCGACGCTTCGTTTCAGAAGGCGGCACCTCCGGTCCGTCCGCCCCTGCGGATGAAGGGGCGACCGGCGCGGCGCAACGAAGCAGAACCGCAGACATCTCGGAGGCAAGCGGAGGCACATAAGAAAAGCGGATCCCCGTTCATCGGGAATCCGCTCGTTCCGTATGCGTGCGGGGATTACTCCTCGGCAGCTACTACGCTGAACTTCACCGTAGCCTTCACCTCGCGGTGGAGCTTGGCAACGGCCTCGTACTCGCCGACGGTCTTGACACCCTCCACGACGATGGCCTTGCGATCGAGCTCCACGCCCTTGGCGGCGAGTGCGTCGGCCAGGTCGGCGGCGGTAACCGTACCGAAGAGCTTGCCCTCCTCGGCCTTCACCGTCAGCACCAGCGGCAGGTTGGCGATCTTCTCGGCCAGTGCCTGTGCGTCGGCCAGGATCTTGGCGTCCTTGTGAGCGCGCTGCTTCAGGTTCTCGGCCAGGACCTTGCGTGCCGAAGCCGTTGCGGCCTTGGCGAAGCCCTGGGGAATCAGGTAGTTGTTTGCATAACCGGGCTTCACGGTCACGATGTCGTTGGCGTAGCCCAGATTCTCGATATCTTTGATCAGAATGACTTCCATTTTCTCTCCTCCTCGGTTAATTATTTCATGCAATCGGTTACGAAGGGCAGAATGGCGAGGTGACGGGCGCGCTTGACGGCCTGGGCCACCTTCTTCTGGAACTTCTGCGAAGTACCGGTCAGACGGCGGGGCAGAATCTTGCCCTGCTCGTTGAGGAACTTCTTGAGGAACTCGCCGTCCTTGTAATCGACGTTCTTGATGCCGAGCTTCTTGAAACGGCAGTATTTGTTCTTCTTCACATCGACCGATACGGGGTTGAGGTACCGGATCTCCGACTGTGCTGCGTTGTTTTCCTGTGCCATGGTTTACTCCTCCTGCTTGTTAGAAAGTTTCGCACGACGCTTCTCCGAGTACTCCACGGCGAATTTGTCCTGCTTGAAAGTTAAGAAACGGATGATGCGCTCATCGCGGCGGTACTGGGTTTCGAGCGTGTTGATCAGCGAACCCTCGCCCGTGAACTCCACGAGGAAGTAGAAACCGGTGGTCTTCTTCTGGATCGGATACGCGAGCTTCTTCAGGCCCCACGCCTCACGATTCACGATCTGCCAGCCGTTCTCGGTGATA
>VSOO01000100.1 GCA_009774895.1 Alistipes sp.
ATCCACGGCCGTGCACGGCATCACGGACGACGACGTGAAGGATTGTCCCACGTTCGCCCAGGTGGCCAAGTCGCTCGAACAGTTCATCCGGGGCTGCGACTTCGGAGGATTCAACTCGAACCGGTTCGACCTGCCGGTACTCGTCGAGGAGTTCCTGCGCGTGGGCATCGACGTCGATTTCAAGCGCCGCAAATTCATCGACGTGCAGAACATCTTCCACAAGAAGGAGCAGCGCACGCTCGTCGCGGCCTACAAATTCTACTGCGACAAGGACCTCGACGAAGCCCACTCGGCCGAAGCCGACACGCTGGCGACCTACGAGGTGCTGCTGGCGCAGCTCGAACGCTATCCCGACCTCGACAACGACGTGGACATGCTGGCCGAATACTCGTCGCGCGGCGAGACGGTGGATTACGCCGGCCGCATCGTATACAACGACAAGGGCGAGGAGGTGTTCGGCTTCGGCAAGTACCGCGGCCGTTCGGTGTGCGAGGTCTTCCGGACCGAGCCGAGCTACTATTCGTGGATGATGAACGGCGATTTTCCGCTCTACACCAAGAAGGTAATCACCGAACTCCGCTTCCGCGAGAAGAACAAATCCTGATCCGACGACCATGAAACGACTCTTCGCGAGCGCACTGACACTGGCACTGGCACTGACGGCGACCGCTTCGGCGATCGAAAAGTCGCAGACGGTGGTCATCATCGGCGGCGAGAAATTCTACATCCACACCGTGCTCCCGGGCGAAACGCTCTACTCGCTCTCCCGGGCCTACGACGTGGGCGAGCGCGTGATCGTGCAGTACAACCCGTCGGCGGCCGAGGGGCTGCGCACCGACGAGCGGCTGAAGATCCCGTTCGTCGAGCCGGCCGCGGAGCGCATGCCCGAACGCAAGCTGCGCAAGACGTTCGACACGCACACCGTCCTGGCCGGCGAAACCCTCTATGCCATTTCGCGCCGCTACGGCATCCCCATCCCCACGCTGATCGAGGACAACCCGACGCTCGACCCGATCCGCCTGCGCCCCGACATGCGCCTGCTGATCCGCCGCACGGAGGTGGGCACCGAGTCGGCCGAACAGGTGCAGGCCCGCTGGGAGCAATACCGCGACGACCTGAACAGCGTGTCGGAGGGCGGCACGTCGTACTACCTGGTGCATGCGGGCGACACGTTCTATTCGCTCGCTCGCCGCTTCGGACTCACCGAGGCGGAACTCTCCGCCTTGAACGGAGGCATGCATCCCGAGGCGCTGAAAGCGGGCGCCATCATCCGCGTACCCGGCAACGGAAGCGGAAACGCGCGGCAAACCGCCCCGCAGACGCCCGCTGCGCCGCAACCGGCACCCGCAACCGCTTTCGGCGACCTCGGAGCCGGCAGCGGCAACCGTGACTTTCCGCACTACGACGCGCCCGATACCGAGGGTGCGCGGATCGCGTTCCGGAAGCTGTCCGACGGCGACACGCTGCGCGTGGCCATGCTGCTCCCGCTCACCACGGACGGCACGGCCAATGCCAACTACCTCGAATTCTACCAGGGCTTCCTGCTCGGCCTGGACAGCGTGAAACGCACGGGACGCTCGGTGGCGCTCGACCTCTACGACACGGGGCGCGACACGGCGAAACTCCGACGCATCATGGAGGACGAATCGTTCCTGCGCGCGCATCTCATCGTCGGTCCGGTGCACGAAAACCTGCTCGGCCCCGTCGCACGCTACGGCGAAGCACGGGCCGTTCCGGTCGTCTCGCCGCTGGCGCACCTCACGCACACGAACAGCGGCGCGGTCTTCCAGCTGGCACCCGACCCCGCACGCAAATACGACAAGGCGGCCGACCTCTTCACGGGCGACGCCCGCAAGGTCACGCTGATCTACTCGGACCGCACGGACGGGGAGTTCGAGCAGGAGGTGCTGAACGCCCTGGGCGACACGGAACATACGCGTCACCACTACCGCTACGTGCACTCCTCGGGCGCACGGGCCGGCGGGCCGGGCGACCTGACGCCGCTGCTGCATAACGACCGCGACAACCTGTTCGTCGTCATGGCCGACAACGAGGTGGACGTGGACCGCATCCTCGCAGCCCTGGCCTCGGCCTACACGGGCATCGTCTCGCGCGGGCTGAGCGAACCGCGCTTCACGGTACTGGGCAACGCCCGCTGGAACCGCTACCACAACCTCGACCGCACCATGTTCTTCAAGGACCGGGTCGTGTTCCTCTCGACGTACCACGCCAAACGCGATGCGGAGGTCATCCGCACCTTCGACAGCGACTACATCCGTGCTTTCGGGTCGCTCCCGAGCCTCTTCTCGTACCGCGGATACGACGCGGCGGTGCTCTTCTGTCCCGCCATGTTCGGCGGCATCGAAGAGGACCTGGAGGGCGAGGAGTTCACGCCGTTGCAGACCACCTATCTCTTCGACAGCGGCGAGGAGAACGCCACGCACACGAACCGCAACTGGATGCGGGTGGAATACGGACAGGACTTCACGATCGGCGTCGAATAAACCGTACGGCAAATGGCGAACATCAACAACGGCATCCCCGAGAAGACCATCGAGCGGCTCAGCGAGTACCGCCGCACGCTGCTCGGATGCCACAAACGGGGCATCACCCACATATTTTCGCACGTGCTCGCGGGCATCCACGGCATCACGGCCGTGCAGGTGCGCCGCGACCTGATGCTGATCGGCTTCTCCAGCGACACGAAGAAGGGCTACGACGTGAAGGTGCTCATCGACTTCATCGGCAACATCCTCGACAGCCCCCAGCCGATGAACATCGCCGTGCTGGGCATGGGTCACCTGGGCCAGGCCATCACCAAGTATTTCAACGGCAAGGGACTGAAACTGAAGATCACGGCGGCGTTCGACGTCGATCCGCAGAAGGTGAACCGCATCATCGACGGCATTCCCTGCTACCACATGGACCGTTTCGAAACGCTGGCCGAGGAGCAGGACATCAGCATGGCGGTGGTCTCGTCTCCCACGAAGGTGGCCCCGCAACTCGTCGTTCCGATCATCAATGCCGGCATCAAGGGCGTGCTCAACTTCACCTCCACGCCGCTCAACTTCCCGCAGGGCATCGTCGTGGAGAACTACGACATCACCACGCTGCTGGAAAAGGTGGCCTACTTCGTCAAGGAAAACGACAACAAAGCATGAGCTTGCACTACGGTTTCGACTCCCTGCCGCACTTCCGCCGCCCCGCGGCCACCGTGGGCTCCTACGACGGCGTGCACGCAGGCCACGGCGCGCTGCTCCGGGCCGTGCGCGAGGAGGCGGAGCGCCGGGGCGGCGAAAGCATCGTGCTTTCGTTCGATCCGCATCCGCGCGTGACCCTGGGCCGTGCCGAGGGGTTGCAGCTGCTCACGACGGTCGAGGAGAAGGCCCTGCTGCTCGAACGGGCCGGTATCGACCACCTGGTCGTCATTCCGTTCGACGAGGCATTCAGCCGCCTCACGCCCGACGTCTTTGTCCGCGACCTGCTGATCGGCCGCCTGGGCATCGAGGCGCTCGTCGTGGGCTACGACCACCGCTTCGGCCACGACCAGCGGGGCGACACCGGCTGCCTCGACCGCCTGCACACCGAAACCGGGCTGCACGTGGTGCGGATCGCCGAATACGCCTCCGAAACGGGGGGCAAGGTAAGCTCCACGGTACTGCGCAACCTCATCGGCCGGGGCGACCTCCGGGGCGCCGCACGCCTCCTGGGTCATCCGTACCTGCTGATCGGCGAAGCTTGCGGACGCGAGATCCGCATCGCCGAACCGCTCAAACTGCTGCCGCCTCCGGGCCGATATCGCGCGACGGCGGGGGAGTGCGCGGCACCGCTCGAACTGACCGTCGGCACCGACGGCCGCCTTATGTCCAACCGCGATCTGCCCTCGGGACGGATCGTCATCGCTTTCGAATCATGATCGCTTACGACTGCAAAATCAGGGTGTGGTACGAACACACGGACCAGATGGGCATCGTCCACCACTCGAACTACGTCTGCTACTACGAAGCCGCACGCAGCGAATTCCTTCGCCAGCTGTGCGGCATGTCCTTCGCCGAAGTGGAACGGCGGGGAATCATGATGCCCATCCTCGAAGTACACTCGAAATACCTGCGTCCGGCGCGCTTCGACGACCTGCTGACCGTGCGCATCGTACTCGACGAGCTGCCGCGCGTGCGTCTCGCGTTCCGCTATGAGATCTACAACGAACGCAACGAGCTGCTCAACACCGGTTCGACCGTCCTGGGCTTCATCCACTGCGACTCGCGCCGCCCGTGCCGCTGCCCCGAGTGGTTCCTGGAGCTGCTCGCACCGCACTGGACGGCATAAGGCATCCGCATTGCGGGCGGATGATGCGCCCGCAATGCGGGCCGCTCAGGGCGTCCTCACCGGAAATTCGCCCCTTTCGGCCCCCAGGCCATCGCCAAGGCATCCGATCCCGGATGCCGACCCTGAAACAGCCGCGGCGCCCGGGAATACCCCGGGCGCCGCGCACCGTATCCGAACAACCGGCTATTTCTCGATCAGCGCGATCCACCGCTGGATGAACTCCGTCAGATGCTTGCCTTTCAGCAGGCCGTTGGAGAGCAGGGCCAGGTCGATGATCTGGCGCACGAGCCGGTTGCCGCCGCCGATTTCGGCCAGGCGCGTGTCACGCTCGTCGCGCAGGGTCACGATCCGCTTCGAAAGCTCCTCGCGCGTCGTCTTCTCCTCCGCGGTCAGCTCCTCCTCTTTCTTCTCCTTCACCACCTCGTCGAAACGCTTCTCCTCCGCCACGGCCGCGTCGATCTTCTTGGTCACCGACTTGAGCTTGTCGCCGTACGCCTTCTCCACATCGGCCAGCAGGTCGATCACGATGGGGTGGTTGCCGTTTACGGCGATGGTGAAGTTATCGGGCATCTGCCCGTAGAACTGGCTCATGCCGTTGTTGCCGCTCATGGCCGCCATCTCCTTCATGCGGCGCATGAATTCGTTCTGCGTGATGACCACGGGCGCCGCGTCGGGCGACATGGCCTCGAACGTGATGTGGTAATGGATCTTGTCGTCCTTGGGAAGCTGGCTTTCGAACACCGGGCGCATGATCTCCTGCTGCGCCTCCGTAAGCGATATTTTCAACTGCTCCTCCTTCGGAATGAGTTTGTCCACCACGTCGCTGTCCACGCGGGCGAAGCGCACGTCCTTGTGCTTCGACTCGTACCAGCCGATGTAGTGGTTGTCGAGCTGGCCGTCCATGACCAGCACGTCGTATCCCTTGGCGCGCGCCGCCTCGACGAACGACGCCTTCTCCACCGGATCGTCCACATAGAGACAAACCATCGTCTTGTTCTTGTCGGTCTGCGTCTCACGGATCAGGTTGCCGTACTCCTCGGGGGTGAAGTACTTGCCCTCGGTATTTTTCCACAGCATGAAATGCTCGGCTTTCTCGGCGAACTTCTCGTCGGTGAGCGTGCCGTACTGGATGAAGATGCGCAGGTCGTCCCACTTCGCCTCGTAATCCGCACGCATGGTGTCGAACAACTCGGCCAGGCGGTCCGCCACCTTGCGCGTGATGTATCCCGAAATCTTCTTCACGTTGGCGTCGCTCTGGAGGTAGCTGCGCGACACGTTGAGCGGAATGTCGGGCGAGTCGATCACGCCGTGCAGCAGCGTGAGGTACTCCGGCACGATGCCCTCTACCTGGTCCGTCACGTACACCTGGTTCGAATAGAGCTGAATGCGGTTCTTCTGAATCTCGAAGTTGTTGTGAATCTTCGGGAAGTAGAGAATACCCGTCAGATGGAACGGATAGTCGATGTTCAGATGGAT
>VSOO01000101.1 GCA_009774895.1 Alistipes sp.
GTCTGGCTACGACCCACGTGCGTGAAATCTACCAGGACGGCTATGTGGGCAAGCGCCTCGAAGTGGGTGCCGTGGTGGGGGCGGTGAAAGCCGCGGACGTGCGCCGCGAGCAGCCCGTGCCGGGCGACGTGGTGCTGATGTTCGGCGGCCGTACGGGCCGCGACGGCGTCGGCGGCGCCACCGGATCGTCGAAGGAGCATACCGACAAGTCGCTGGAGACGTGCGGCAGCGAGGTGCAGAAGGGCAATGCGCCCGAGGAGCGCAAGCTGGAGCGTCTGTTCCGTCGCCCCGAGGTCACGCGCCTGGTGAAGAAGTCGAACGACTTCGGCGCGGGCGGCGTGAGCGTGGCGATCGGCGAGCTGACCGACGGCCTGGACATCTACCTCGACCGCGTGCCGGTGAAGTACAGCGGTCTGAACACCACGGAGCTGGCCATCAGCGAGTCGCAGGAGCGCATGTCGGTGGTGGTCGAGGCCCGCGACGAGGAGGAGTTCTGCCGCTACTGCCGCGAGGAGAACATCGAAGTGGTGCATGTGGCCGACGTGACGGACACGAACCGCATGCGCATGTATTATAAGGGCGAGCGGGTCGTGGACCTCTCGCGCAGCTTCATCGACAGCGCGGGCGCCAAGCACTACGCCCGGGCCCGCGTGGGTGCCGTGGAGCGGCGCGATCCGTTCCGCCGCGAGCCCGCGGGCGAGGACATCGGGCAGAAGATGCTCGAAAACCTCGGTGACCGCAACGTGCTGTCGCAGCGCGGACTGATCGAGATGTTCGACGCCTCGATCGGCGCCTCGACGGTGCTCATGCCTTTCGGCGGCCGCACGCAGCAGACCGAAACGCAGGTCTCGGTGCAGAAGCTCCCCGTGGAGGGAGGCACCTCCACGGCCAGCATCATGGCTTTCGGCTACAATCCCGACATTGCGTCGTGGAGTCCCTACCACGGTGCGGCGTATGCCGTGGTGGAGGCCGCGGCGAAGGTCGTGGCCGCGGGTGCGCGCTACGACCGCATGCGCTACTCCTACCAGGAGTATTTCGAGCGCATGACCCGCTGTGCGGAGTCGTGGGGCAAGCCCCTCGCGGCGCTGCTGGGCGCGCTGAAGATGCAGGTCGAGCTGGGCCTGCCCTCGATCGGCGGCAAGGACTCGATGAGCGGAACGTTCGAGCAGATCAACGTGCCTCCCATGCTCATGGCCTTCGGCATCACCACCGTGGATGCGGGACGTGTGATCTCGCCCGAGTTCAAACGCGCCGGCAGCCGGCTCTACCTCGTGCGCCACACGCCGCTGAAGAGCTGCATGCCCGACACGGCGCAGCTGAAGAAGAATTTCACCTTCGTGTCGGACGCTATCGCCGCCGGCCGCATCCTCTCGGCCTGGGCCGTGGGATTCGGCGGCGTGGCGGAGGGTCTGGCCAAGATGTCGTTCGGCAACCGCATCGGTGCCGAGGTGACGGCCGACGAACGCACGCTCTTCGACTGGTCCTACGGTTCGATCGTGGTCGAGTGCGACGGCGAACTGGACTACCCGCGTGCCGAGCTGCTGGGCCGCACCGTGGAGGACGAGGCGCTGACGATCGCGGGCGTGCGCATGCCGCTCGACACGCTCTACCGTGCCAATACCGAGAAGTTCGCCCGCATCTATCCCGACAAGGGCGAGAACCACGCCCCCCTGATGGAGTCGCGGCCCGAGCGCCGGACTTTCGTCTACGAGGGCGAAGCCGTGGAGCACCCCGTGGTCTACCTGCCGGTCTTCCCGGGCATGAACTGTGACTACGACACGGCCCGTGCGTTCCGCAATGCGGGCGCCGAGGTGACGTCGAGCGTGCTGTGCAACCTGCGGGGCGACGACATCCTGCGTTCGATCCGCGAAATGAAGGAGCACATCGCCGCGTGCCACATCCTGGCGCTGTGCGGCGGCTTCTCGGCCGGCGACGAGCCCGACGGCAGCGCCAAGTTCATCGTGAACGTGCTCAACAACGAGCTGATCCGCGAGGAGGTGCATCGCCTGCTCGACCGCGGCGGTCTGATCCTTGGCATCTGCAACGGCTTCCAGGCGCTCGTCAAGTCGGGTCTGCTGCCTTACGGCCGCCTGGGCATGGTGACGCGCGAGTCGCCCACGCTCTTCCGCAACGACATCAACCGCCATATCTCGCAGATCGTCTCCACGCGCGTCTCGTCGGTCAATTCGCCCTGGCTCGCGGGCTTCGAGCTCGGCGAGGTGCACTCGATCGCCGTGAGCCACGGCGAGGGCAAGTTCGTGGTCGGCGAGGAGCTGGCGCGCGAGCTCTTCGCCCACGGCCAGGTGGCGTTCCAGTACGTCGATCCCGAGGGCCGCGTGACGGCGGACGCCCCGTGGAACCCCAACGGCTCGTACTACGCCATCGAGGGCCTCGTGTCGCGCGACGGCCGCATCCTCGGCAAGATGGGCCACACGGAGCGTTACGGCAAGGACCTCTTCAAGAACATCGCCGGCAACCGGGAGCAGCCCCTGTTCCGCAATGCGGTGAACTACTTCCGCAAGCGCTGACGGCGCATGCCGGGTGCGGACGCCGTGTCCGGCCCGGGCCCTTCGGGTGCGGACGAACGGCGAAACGAACGAAAAGAAGAAACTTTAAAATAAATACGACAACATGAAACAGCTCGAAATGCTTTACGAGGGTAAGGCGAAACAGGTTTTCCTCACGGACGATCCGGACAAGATCGTGATCCGTTACAAGGATGCGGCCACGGCGTTCAACAACATCAAGAAAGCCACCATCGAGAACAAGGGCGTGCTGAATAACGCCATTTCGACCCTCATTTTCCACGAGCTTCACAAGGCGGGCGTCAAGACCCACTACATCGAGACGCTCAACGAGCGCGAGCAGCTGTGCCGCCGCGTGCAGATCATCCCCCTGGAGGTGATCGTGCGCAACGTGATCGCGGGTTCGATGGCCCAGCGTCTGGGCATTGAGGAGGGCACGAAGCCCTCGAACGTCATCTACGACATCTGCTACAAGAACGACGAGCTGGGCGACCCGCTGATCAACGACCACCACGCCGTGGCGCTGGGTGCCGCCACGTACGACGAGCTGGCCCGCATCTACGCCATGACGGCCCGCATCAACGAGGTGCTGATCGGCATGTTCCGCAAGATGAACATCAACCTGATCGACTTCAAGATCGAGTTCGGCAAGACGAGCGACGGCGAGATCGTGCTGGCGGACGAGATTTCGCCCGACACGTGCCGCCTGTGGGACATGGATACGAACGAGAAACTCGACAAGGATCGTTTCCGCCGCGACCTGGGCAAGGTGCGCGAGGCGTACGAGGAGATTCTGGCCCGTCTGAAGAAAGAGGTGAACGAGTAACATGGACGAGCTGATTCGCGACCGCGAGCTGCACGAGGAGTGCGGCGTGTTCGGCGTCTTCGGGGTGCCGAACGCGTCGTCGCTGACCTACTACGGTCTGCATGCGTTGCAGCACCGCGGACAGGAGGGTGCGGGCATCGTCTGCGTGGACGACGGCGTGTTCCGCCGCGTCAAGGGCGAGGGACTCGTCACGGAGGTCTTCAAGGAGGAGGCGCTCCGCGGACTCACGGGCGACATGGCCATCGGCCATGTGCGCTACGCCACCACGGGCGGCGGCGGCATCGAGAACGTGCAGCCGTTCATGTTCCGCCACAACTCGGGCGACTTCGCCCTGGCGCACAACGGCAACCTGGTGAACTCGGTGCAGTTGCGCGACTACCTCGAAAACAAGGGCAGCCTCTTCCAGTCGTCGTCGGACAGCGAGGTGCTGGCCCACCTTATCAAGAAGGAGACGCGCAGCGCGCACCGTCCGCGCATCCACTCGATCGTCGAGGCGCTCAACATGATCGAGGGTGCGTTCGCGTTCCTCATCATGACGGCCAACCGCATCTATGCCTGCCGCGACAAGTACGGCCTCAGACCCCTGTCGATCGGCCGCCTGGGCGACGGCTACGTGGTGAGCAGCGAGACCTGCGCGTTCGAGGTGATCGGCGCGGAGTTCGTGCGCGACGTTGCGCCGGGCGAGATCGTGACCATCGACCGCCACGGACTGCGCAGCACGGACTATTCGATGTACAAGCGCCACCAGATGTGCGCCATGGAGTACATCTATTTCGCACGTCCGGACAGCGACATCGAGTCGTGCAACGTCCACGCGTTCCGCAAGGAGACGGGGCGCCTGCTCTTCGAGGAGTCGCACGTCGATGCCGACATCGTGGTCGGCGTGCCCGATTCGAGCCTCAGCGCCGCCATGGGCTACGCCGAGGCGAGCGGCCTGCCGTATGAGATGGGACTCATCAAGAACAAGTACATCGGCCGCACCTTCATCCAGCCCTCGCAGGAGCTGCGCGAGAAGGGCGTGCGGATGAAGCTTGCGCCCGTGCGTTCGATCGTGCGGGGCAGGCGCGTGATCCTGATCGACGACTCGGTGGTGCGCGGCACCACGTCGCGGCGTATCGTGAAGATGCTGCGCGAGGCGGGTGCCCGCGAGGTGCACCTGCGCATCGCGTCGCCGCCGCTGACGCGTCCGTGTTTCTACGGGGTCGATATTTCGACCTACGAGGAGCTGCTCTGCGCCCGCAAGAACCTCGACGAGGTGCGCGCGCTGATCGGCTGCGACACGCTGGCGTTCCTCTCGAAGGAGGCGCTCTTCAAGGCGGGCGGCCGTTCGGAGCTGTGCTTGGCCTGCTTCACGGGACACTATCCCACGGCGCTCTACCGCCGCATCGAGGAGGCCAACAAGGACGGCAAGTTTTGACCCCGCGCTGGCGACGGGCGGAACGGCCGCCTGCCGTGCGGGGGCTGCCGCTCTGCGGCCGGCGGCCGGTGTGTCCGGAGTCGTCCGGAGGGCCGGAAACGCGACCGGACTCCGGGGCCGGCAGGATGACCGGAGGAGGATGCGTCCGCAGCTGCGGACGGTCCGGAGGGCCGGAAATGCGAATTGGAGTCCGGGGCCTGCGGGCGCCCGGAACGAATGTGGATCAATAATAAAATGGAAAGATAATGGCTGAAAGTTATGAAAAGGCCGGCGTGAACCTCGAAGCCGGATACGAAGTGGTGCGACGCATCAAGAAACACGTGGCATCGACGTCCCGTCCGGGCGTGATGGGCAACATCGGCGCCTTCGGCGGCATGTTCGACCTGGCGTCGCTCGGCGTGAAGGAGCCGGTTCTCGTGAGCGGCACCGACGGTGTGGGTACGAAACTCAAACTGGCGTTCGCCATGGACAAGCACGACACGATCGGCGTGGATGCCGTGGCGATGTGCGTGAACGACGTGCTGGCGCAGGGCGCCGAGCCGCTGCTGTTCCTCGACTACGTGGCCGTGGGACACAACGAGCCGCGCAAGATCGAGGCCATCGTGAGCGGCGTGGCCGAGGGCTGCCGTCAGGCCGGCTGCGCCTTGGTGGGCGGCGAGACGGCCGAAATGCCGGGCATGTACGGCGACGGCGAGTACGACATCGCGGGCTTCACGGTGGGCGTGGTCGAGCGCTCGAAACTCATTGACGGCTCGAAGGTCAAGACGGGCGACGTGCTGGTGGGCATCGCATCGAGCGGTGTGCACTCCAATGGCTTCAGCCTGGTACGCAAGATCGTGTCCGACAACGGATTCGATCTTAAGAAGGTCTATCCCGAGCTGTCGCAGAAGATGCTGGGCGAGGTGCTGCTCACGCCGACCCGAATCTACGTGAAGCAGGTGCTGGAGGTGATCCGCAACTGCGACGTGCACGGCATCAGCCACATCACGGGCGGCGG
>VSOO01000102.1 GCA_009774895.1 Alistipes sp.
GATTATCTGAAGTACCAGATCAATCCGCACTTCTTCATGAACACGCTCAACAACATCCATGCGCTGATCGACATCGACGCGGAGTGCGCCAAGAACGCCGTGATCGAGCTCTCGAAAATGATGCGCTACGTGCTCTACGACTCGGGGCGCGAACATATCTCGCTCGAAAAGGACGTGCAGTTTCTCGAAAACTACATCGAGCTGATGCGTATCCGCTATGTCGATGCCATCGACATCCGCGTGCGCTATCCCCGGCCTCTGCCTGCCGACGTGACGATCCCTCCCCTGCTGCTGATCGTCTTCGTGGAGAACGCCTTCAAGCACGGAGTGAGCTACAACCGCAGCTCGTTCATCCACATCGACATTGCGTGCGACGGCGGCATGCTCGCGAGCCGCATCGTCAATTCGCGGCACCGCGAGCCCGACGCCGGGCGCACGGGCATCGGCCTGGAGAACGTCCGCAAGCGCCTCGACCTGATCTACGGTCCGAAGGGCTACGGGCTCCGGATCGACGACAGCGATCCGGCGACCTATACCGTACAACTCGAAATTCCCACGTTCAATGCTTAGATGTATCGCCATCGACGACGAACCCCTGGCGCTCCGCCAGGTGCGTTCCTATATTGAGAAGATCCCCTACCTCGAACTGGCCGGTGCGTGCGACAATGCGCTCGATGCGCAGCAGTTTCTCTCCACGCATCCCGTCGATCTGATCTTCGCCGACATCGACATGCCCGACCTGAACGGCGTGGATTTCGTGCGTTCGCTCGTCGAGCCGCCCATGGTGATCTTCACCACGGCCTACTCGGAATATGCGGTGGAGGGCTTCAAGCTCAATGCCGTGGATTACCTGCTCAAGCCCTTCAGCTTCGCCGACTTCAGCCGTTCGGCCGCCAAGGCCAACTCGCTTTACGAACTGCGGCACAACCAGCGCACGGCGCCCGCGCCCGCGCAGCCCGAAGCGGAGGCGGAGGCGGAGACGCCGGACCGCGGGAAGGAGTTTCTTTCGGTAAAAGCCGACTACAAGGTCTCGCTGGTGAAGATCAGCGAAATCGTATACCTCGAAAGCGAGGGCGAATACGTGCGCATGCACCTCGCCGACGGCTCGACCATCACCACGCTGTTCCGGCTCAAGAACATGGAGGCCGAGCTGCCCGCCGACAGCTTCATGCGCATCCATCGTTCGTACATCGTCAATCTGCGGCGCATCAAGAGCTTCGTCAAGGGCCGCGTCTTCCTGAGCGATACGGATTGCGTGCCGATCGGCGAAAACTACAAGGAGGCATTCCAGCAATACATCGACCGCACGTTCCGGAACCTTTAGCCGCGGTGCGGCGGGTTCGTCTCCGCTGCGGGATTTGTCCGGTGCGGCGAAGCCTGCCCGCGCTGCGGGGTGCTGTTTCGGGAAAGCGGCCGGAATGCGCGCGTGCGGAAGTCTTTGGGTCAGAGCCGGGGAAAGTGCTCCAACGCCGCATAGCCCCTCTCGGGCGAGCAGGCGTAGCAGCGGTGCGTGAGGCCGTTGGTCAGCACGAGGTAGCGCGCACCGAGCACCGAGTTGTAGCGTACGGCCTGATCCAGTACGCGGGCGTCGATCTTTACTGCGGGAGCCTTGCACTCGGCCAGCAGCAGCGGCGCCCCCGCATCGTCCACTACCACCACATCGGCCCGCTGCGGCTGTCCGTTGAGCGCCACGGCGTACTCCTGCACGATTCGGTGCGCCGGCGCGCCGCAGTGCGCTACCAGACAGGCGATCAGGTGGCGCCGCACCCACTCCTCGGGTGTCAGCACCAGCCAGATGCCGCGCAAATCGTCCCATACCTCCACCTGATCGCGGCGGCGGCGTGCGCGCAGCCGGATCGGCGGGAAGTTCAGTTCGGGCAGTTCGGACATTGGGTCTCGCGTGGGTTTTCGGCCGCAAAAATACGATTTATTTCTTAAAAAGGCGGATCGCCGGTGCGGTATCCGCCTCGCTATCGCGAGCATTCGATGGCTGATGTTCGAAAAAGTGTTTTTTTCTTTCTTTATTCAAATAAATTATTGTATATTGCACTTGAATCGATGCGTTTCGGTGCACGGTGGAGCAGTCCGGAAAGGAGTATGAAAAGTGCGATCCGATACGTGTCTTTCGCGTAGATGTTTCATTTAAAACCCGATGTCATGAAAAAGCTGCAATTGAAGAAAGAGGTGATCGCATCGCTCGAACGGAGTCAGATGGGGGCTTTGAAAGGAGGTGACGAAGTGAAGACGGTGAAAGGAACTTGTTGGGCACAATCAACACTAACAAAATGCCCAGTAGAAACTGAAGGGATCTGTTTTGAACCAGGCGGGGATGATTGTTTATTAACCAATCCCACTTGCCAGCCGTTGCAAACGCAGAATTGTCCGCAATCCATAGGAGCACCCATTTGCGATATCGGATATATCACTCAAAAGTGTTAGCACTCCCCCGGCCGTGCCGGTCTTCGGGCGGATGCGCCGCCCCGGCTCCGGGCAGTCGATAGTCCGCTCCGTGCGGTTCGGTGCTCGTTTGCGTTCGGCGGTTCGAATGACCGACGGCGAACCTTCGGGTTTCGCTGTCGGTTTTTTTGAGCGTTCCGCTCCTGTGTCCTCCCCGGTCCCGAGCGAAATCCGTCGCTTTCCCGCGAACTATGGGAAATCATCCTCCACGGGAAAATTTCCGGCGAAACGATTTGTTTGCACGTCGGATTTTCCGTGACTTGTAACTGCGCTGTAACGGGCGACCGCCGCGGCGCGACAACCCGCAGAAAAATGAAGACGACCTACGTTCCTTTTCGCAACTTCGTACTCAGAACCCCGTTGTTTCCGCTCGGCGCCCGGGCCGGGGAGACGGACGGGAATCCCGCATTCCGGGAGGCCCTCTTTCTGGCATCGCCCGAGTTGTACGGAGGCTGCGCCTCGAACGATCCGAAAAAACGGATCAGGTTCGACCGCTCCGTGCTCAAATACCGTCACCGGGCCAAGACACGCTGCACGCCGTTCGGGCTGTTCGCCGGGTGCAGCGTGGGCCGGATCGCGGACCGCACGACGGTCGAGCTGCCGCCCGCGGAGCACGCGCGGCGCTGCACCCGACTCGACATGCAGTACCTGTGCGCATTGATTCAGGAGATCGAGCGAATGCCCGAAGTGCGCGACCGAATCGCTTACTATCCGAACGACAGCCTCTACGCGATCGGCGGCAAATACCGCTATGTCGAATACCGCTACGTGAAGTCGCAGCGCCGCCATACCGTCTCGTCGCTGGAGATCGACGAGGCGCTGGAGACGCTGCTGCGTACGGCGGCCGGGGGTGCCACGATCGACGTCCTGGTGCGGTCGCTGGCCGTCGGGGAGGTGACACCCGACGAGGCCCGCGACTACGTGCTGGAGGCGATCGGTGCCCAGGTGCTGAAGAGCGAACTCGATCCGTGCGTCGTGGGCGCGGATGTGCTGGATACGCTCATCGACGCGCTTTCGCGCCTGGAAAATGCTCCCTACCTGCCGTCGCTGCGTAGGATCCGCGACCTGCTGAAGCGCATCGACGCGCAGCCCGTCGGTACGACGTTGCCGCTCTATTCCGAGATTCTGACCCTCGTCGAGGGCATCGGTGTGGGGTTCGAACACAAATACCTGTTCCAGACCGACCTGTTCAAACCGGCGCTGAGCGCGCAGGCAGACGAGAAGACCGTCGCCCGCATCGCCCGTCTGATCGACTTCCTGGCGAAGATCACTCCTGCGGGCGAACACTCCGATCTGCAAAAGTTCACGCGGGCCTTCCGCGAGCGCTACGAGGATTCCGAGGTGCCGTTGGCTGAGGCTCTGGACGGCGAGCTGGGACTGGGCTACCCCGTCGGTTCGGGCGGCGGCGATGTCAGCCCCCTGATCGACGACCTGATCTTCCCCGTCCGCTATCCGAACGGTGCGTCGGGCCCGCAGACGCCGCTGGATCGGGTGTTGTTCCGCAAACTCGTGGAAAACGCCCGCACGGGCGCCCGCGTGATCGAACTCAGGGACGAGGATTTCGCGGATACGAACCACACCCATTCGCTTCCCGAAACGATTGCCGTGATGTGCAACCTGCTGGGCGGCGGCCGCATCGTGCTCCGCTCGGTCGGCGGAGTGTGCGCGGCGAACCTGCTGGGACGCTTCTGCCACATCGACGGGGGCATCTGTTCCCTCGTGAAGGAGATTGCCGATTTCGAGCGTGCGGGCGCACCGGAGGTCATCCTTGCCGAAGTGTCGCACCTTCCCGAGTCGCGCATCGGCAACATCGCCTCGCGCCCCGCATTCCGCGAGTGTACGTTGCACTACCTCTCGAACTGCGCGCACGACGGCACCGACCTGCCCGTTTCGGACCTGATGCTCTCCGTGCGGCGCGGCCGGCTCCGCCTCCGTTCGAAGCGTTACGACCGGGAGGTCATGCCCCGCCTGACGTGCGCCCACAACCATTCGCTGAGTCCCATTCCCGTCTACCGCTTTCTCTGTGACCTGCAATACCGCGATGCGACCGCAGGGTTCGCGCACGGCTGGTCGGGCATGTTCTCGGCGTCGGAGCATCTGCCTCGCATCGAGTACGACAACATCGTGCTCGCCCGGGAGCGCTGGAAGATCGACCGGAAAGCGCTCGAAGCGCTCGAAGGGTGCGGCGACGCGGAGCGCGACGCCCGATTCCGCGAATTCCTGCACGCGAGGGGCGTTGCGACCGAGGTCGTCATCCCCGACAGCGACAACGAGCTCTATCTGAATCTGGACGACGAGTCTTGCCGCAGCCTGCTGCTGGAGGAGATCGGCCGCCGCAGGCAGATCGTGCTGGAGGAGTTCGTTTTCGCCGGCGACGCCGGCGTCGTGCGCTGCGGAGACGACATGTATACGAACGAAGCGATCTTCGCTTTTCACAAAAATCGCTGATTATGATACGCAGAAAATTCATTCCGGGCAGCCGGTGGCTCTATTTCAAGATATATACGGGCATCAAAACCGCCGACGAGGTGGCGACACGCACCCTGCTCCCCCTGTTGCGGGAGTTGTACGAGGCGAAACTTATCGACGACTGGTTCTTCATCCGGTATACCGATCCCGATTTCCATCTCCGGCTTCGGCTGCTCGTGGCCCGGCCCGAGCATTACGCCGCGATCTTCGCGCGCATCGGATCGTCGGTGGAGCCGCTGGTCGATAACGGCGCCGTCGTGAAGGTGGTGTGCGATACGTATGTGCGCGAGATCGAACGCTACGGTGCCGGCACCATGGAGGCGGTCGAGCGGCTGTTCGGCATCGACAGCCGTGCCGTGCTGGAGCTGCTCGACCGGGTGGCCGAGGAGCCTGCCGACAGGCGTGAGACGGTCCGCTGGCAGCTGGCGCTGCTGCTGCTGGACGATGCGATGACCGCCTTCGGCAGGGAGCCCGAGGAGAAGCTGCGCCTCTTTTCGAACATGGCCGGGAATTTCAAGCAGGAGTTCGGATTCACCTCGCATCCCTTTACCCGGCAGATCAACGACAAATACCGTCGTTACAGGGCGGAGATCGAAAAGGGACTCTCTGTCCGCGAGCCGTTCGCGGCTTACGAACCCGTGCTGTGTCGCCGCAGGGCGGAGCTGGAGCGGGTTGCGGCGGAGATTCTGCGCATCAAGGCCGAAGCTGCCGCTCCGCCTTTGACCGACGAGTTGCTGGGAAGCATCGCCCACATGACGATGAACCGCTGGTTCCGCACCGGCAACAGACAGTT
>VSOO01000103.1 GCA_009774895.1 Alistipes sp.
CCGAATGCAAATATAACAAAAAAACCCAAAAAACCCGCCGATCCGAAAAAAACCGCGCGACCGGCCCGGTATTTCGGGGGATTATATTATCTTTGCGTGGGATTTTGCCGTTCGCGGCTTACGGACCGAAACTTAAAACCAGAAAAAACCGATAGTATGTTCAACACAAAAACTCTGCTCGAACCGATGGGCTCGTGGGCGTGGTGGCGCTCGTGGCTGCTCATCTTCGTGGGCTGCTCGATCATGGGCGCCGGCTTCGTATTCTTCATCAACCCCTATAACTTCGTTCCGGGCGGCGTCTACGGCGCCGGCATCGTGCTGCACAACCTCTTCCCCTCCATTCAGGTGGGTACGTTCGGCTACATGTTCGACGTGCCCCTTATGTGCATCGCCGTGCTGGTGTTCGGCGGCAAGTTCGGCGCCCGCACGGTGCTGGCCGCACTCTACACCCCGGGCTTCATGAACATCCTCACCCGTCTGGTCTATCCCGACGAGGCGGCCGTGCGGTCGCTCGACCCCGCGCTGCTGCTCGACGGACGTCTCGACCTGTCGAACGATCTGCTGCTCACCTGCATCATGGGTGCCGTGCTGGTCGGCGTGGGCCAGGGCCTCGTCGTGCGCCAGCAGGCCACGACGGGCGGCACGGACATCGTGGGCATGCTGCTTCAGAAGTATGCCGGCATCAAGTTCTCCACGGGCATCCTGCTGGCCGACGGTGCGGTCGTGCTCTCGGGTCTGGTGGTCATCGGCTTCGGCCTGGGCACCGACCAGCCCGCAGAGGGAGGCTGGATGCTGACGCTCTATTCGCTCATTACGATCTACGCCGCATCGCGCGTGGTGGCCTACATGCTCGACGGTGCGTCGTACGACAAGCTGCTCTTCATCATCAGCGACAAGCACGCCATGCTCAAGGAGTTCATCATCCGCGACCTGGATCGCAGCGCCACCTATATTAAATCGAAAGGCATGTACACCGACGCTTCGCGCGAAATGATCTTCCTCGTGGTGAGCCGCAAGGAGGTGCGCCTCGTGCAGCACAAGATCAAGGAGCTCGATCCCACGGCGTTCGTCGTCGTCACGGATGCGTACGACACCTACGGCGAAGGCTTCAAGCAGCTGCCCTCGGCAGACGAAATCCAGGCCGAATAAACCGAACGTACGTCGTGAACATCGCAACGAATCGTTTGCGCCCGCTGACGGGCGCGGGGCGCCGGCTCTTCATCGAGACCTACGGCTGCCAGATGAATGCCGGCGACACGGAGATCGTCGTGTCGATCATGCAGCGCGAAGGCTACGTCTACACCGAGCGGATCGACGAGGCGGACGTGATCCTGATCAATACCTGCTCGATCCGCGACAACGCCGAGCAGCGCATATGGGGCCGTCTGTCCGAGATGCGCCGCCTGCGCCGCGAGCGCCCGGGGCTGATCGTGGGCGTGATCGGCTGCATGGCCGAACGCCTGCGCGAGCAGCTCACCGAGGGCGACCGGGGCGTGGACGTGGTGGCGGGCCCCGACGCCTACCGCGACCTGCCGCGCCTGGTGCGCAGCGCCGAGGCGGGTGCCAAGGGGGTGAACGTGCTGCTCTCGCAGGAGGAGACCTATGCCGAGATCGCCCCCGTGCGGCTCGACCGCAACGGCGTATGCGCATTCGTGTCGATCATGCTCGGATGCAACAACTACTGCTCCTACTGCGTGGTGCCCTACACGCGCGGCGTCGAGCGCAGCCGCGACCCCGAAACCATCGTCGCCGAGGTCGAGACGCTCTTCGCCAACGGCTACCGCGAGGTGACGCTGCTGGGGCAGAACGTCAATTCGTACCGCTTCGGCGAGGTCGATTTCCCCGAGCTGCTGCGCCGCACGGCCTCCGTGTCGCCGCAGCTGCGCGTGCGCTTCGCCACGTCGCACCCCAAGGACATGAGCGACCGGCTGCTCGAAACGATGGCCTCCATGCCCAACATCTGCCGCGCGATCCATCTTCCGGCGCAGTCGGGTGCCTCGACCATGCTGCGCCGCATGAACCGCAAGTACGACCGCGAATGGTACCTGGGCCGCATCGCCGCCATCCGGCGCTACATGCCCGACTGCGCCATCACGACCGACCTGATCGCGGGTTTCTCGGGCGAGACGGCGGAGGAGCACGAAGCGACGCTCTCGCTGATGCGCGAGGTGGGGTATGAGAGCGCCTTCATGTTCAAATACTCGGAGCGCCCGGGCACTTTCGCCCAGCGCCACATGCCCGACGACGTGCCCGACGCGGTGAAGTCGGCCCGGCTGACGGAGATCATCGCCCTCCAGGGCGAACTCTCGCTGGCGAGCAACCGCCGCGACGTGGGACGCGAATTCGAAGTGCTCGCCGAGTCGGTGTCGCACAAGCGCGACGACCAGCTCGCGGGCCGCACCTCGCAGAACAAGGTCGTAGTCTTCGACCGCCGCGACTGGCGGCCCGGCGACTACGTGCGGGTGCGCATCACCGGCTGCACGCCCGTGCCACTCATAGGAGAACCGATTGACAACCGATAAGAACCGAACCATGCGTTTTGAAGAACTGGAGCTTGAGGAGGAGATCCTCGACGGACTCTACGATATGAATTTCCGGGAGATGACTCCCGTACAGGAACACACCATTCCGGTGATCCTCGAAGGGCGCGACATCATCGGATGCGCCCAGACCGGCACGGGCAAGACGGCGGCCTACACGCTGCCGCTGCTCAACCGCCTGCTGCTCGAAGGCAACGAAGACAACGTGATCAAATCGGTCATCATCGTGCCCACGCGCGAGCTGGCGATGCAGATCGACCAGCAGTTCCAGGGCTTTTCGTACTACCTGCCCGTATCGACCACGGTGGTCTACGGCGGCGGCGACGGCAAGGGCTGGGACGTGCAGAAACGCGGCATGCTGATGGGCTCGGACGTGGTGATCGCCACGCCGGGCCGCATGATCTCGCACCTTCAGAACAGCGGCGTGGACCTCTCGCACGTCGAGTGCCTGATCCTCGACGAGGCGGACCGCATGCTCGACATGGGTTTCAGCGAGGACATCATGAAGATCGTATCCTACATGCCGCGCGAGCGACAGACGATCATGTTCTCAGCGACCCTGCCGCCCAAGATCCGCGAACTGGCGAAGACCATCCTGCGCAACCCCGCGGAGGTGAACATCGCCATCTCGAAACCGAACGAAGCCATCGACCAGTCGGCCTACGTCTGCCGCGAGGGCCAGAAGCTGGGCATCATCCGCGAGATGTTCGCCGAGCCGCTGCCCTACAAGACGATCATATTCTCGTCGTCGAAGATGAAGGTCAAGGAGCTGGCCCACACGCTCAAGCGCATGAAGCTCGACGTGGCCGCCATGCACTCCGACCTGGAGCAGGCGCAGCGCGAAGAGGTGATGCTCGACTTCAAGAACGGCAAGATCGGCATCCTGGTCGCCACGGACATCGTGGCCCGCGGCATCGACATCGAGGACATCGGCCTGGTGGTGAACTACGACGTGCCGCACGACCCCGAGGACTACATCCACCGCATCGGCCGCACGGCGCGCGCCGCGGCTTCGGGTGCGGCGGTGACCTTCGTCAATGAGGAGGAGCAGGGTAAGTTCCACCAGATCGAGAAGTTCATCGAGAAGGAGATCCGCAAGCGCGACCTGCCCGAGAGCGTGGGCGAAGGTCCGGTCTACAATCCGGCGCAGAGCAAGGGCCGCGGACGCGGCTCGCGCAGCGCCTCAGGCGGCAGCGGCCGGGGACACGGACGCAACGACCGCCGCAGCGGTCGCTCCCGCAACCGCAAGGAGGGAACGCAGGAGAGCGCGCCGCAGCCCGCCGAAGCAACGGCCGCACAGCAGCCCCGGCCGGAGGGCGCCCGCAACGACGGAAACCGCGGATCGCGCGACCGCCGGCGCAAACGCTCGCGCGGCCGCAACCGTTCGAAATCCGGACAGGAGAGCGCGCAGCAGAGCCCCCGGAGCGACATGCCGGCAAAGGAGTAGGGCAGCAGCCGCTTCAAGGCGGTGCGATGCTACGCGGCCGTTTCCCGCGCTTGGTGAACCATCCTGCGGAACACACGAACGAACACATCATGCGGCCCGACCGGGCCGCATGATGTGTTTTCCGTCGGACCACGACGGAAAAACGCATGGCATACGTCTTGTCTTCGCATAATAATATCTATCTTTACGCACAGATCGGAAAATCATGGACTTTCTCGCGCATTACAACCTCACGGGACTGGTGATCGGCATCGCCACGTTCCTCATCATCGGCCTGTTTCATCCGCTGGTCATCAAGGGCGAATACTATTTCGGCGTACGTTGCTGGTGGGTCTTTCTGATCATGGGCATCGCCGCCGTCGCCGGGTCGCTCGCCGTGCGCCACGTGCTGTGGTCCACGCTGCTGGCCGTGTGGGGCGCCTCGTCGTTCTGGTCGATCGGCGAGCTGTTCGAGCAGCGCGAACGCGTGGCGAAAGGGTGGTTCCCCAAACGCGGGAAACGGCCGTGAAACACCACACCGCACTGCTGCGCACGCTCAGTGTCGCCGCCGCACTGCTCGCCGCGGCCGCACCCCATGCGGCCGACGGAGCACGACGGCAGGGTAGCGTGCCGCGCCTGCACTTTCCGGCGCAGCAGGTCGCCGCGGCCGATTCGATACGCATCCCCCTGCGCCGTCCGCGCACCGCACGCCTCGTCTTCGCCGGCGACCTGATGCAACACCTGCCCCAGGTCGCGGCCGCGCGCCGTGCGGACGGCACGTTCGACTACGGCCGCACCTTCGAAGCCGTGGCGCCGCTCTTCGCAGATGCCGACCTCGCGGCGATCAACCTCGAAACCACGCTCACCGACTCGGACCGCCATACGGGGTATCCCTGTTTCCGTTCGCCCGCAGCCCTGGCCGACGCCCTGCGCGCCTGCGACATCGACGTGTGCGTGCTGGCCAACAACCACTGCTGCGACGGCGGTGCCGAAGGCATCCGCACGACGCTCCGCACCCTCGACCGTGCGGGCATCGGCCGCACGGGGGTCTTCACCGACAGCTGCGACCTGCGGCGGCACCACCCGCTGCGGCTCCGAGCCGGTGAGGTGGAGGTGGCGCTGCTCGACTACACCTACGGCACCAACGGAATCCCCGTGCCGCACGGCGCTCTCGTGAACCGCATCGACACGGCCGCCATGCGCCGCGACCTGCACCGGGCCCGGTCGGAGGGCGCCGACGTAGTGGCGGTCTGCATCCACTGGGGCGAGGAGTATGCGCGACGCGAAAACGCCACACAGCGCCGCACGGCTGCATGGCTCCGGCGCCACGGCGCCGATCTGGTCATCGGAAGCCATCCGCACGTGGTGCAGCCGTACCGGGCCGACTCCGCCGGCGCGGTTTTCTACTCGCTCGGCAACTTCGTGTCGAACCAGCGACGGCGTTACTGCGACGGCGGCATCGTAGCCGTCATCGACGTGGTCTGCCGCGACGGCCAGAGGCCGCTATTCCGCACCGGAACCGTTCCCGTGTGGGTGCTGCTGCCCGGATACCGCGTCCTGCCCGGACCCGTGGCCGACACGCTGCGTATGAGCCCCGCGGCACGCAGAGCCTACGACCGCTTCGCCGCGGACACGCACGAGATACTCTCCGCCGCGACGAATGCCGAATCACGAATCGCCGTCTCACCCCGCAGCCTCGG
>VSOO01000104.1 GCA_009774895.1 Alistipes sp.
TCACCTCGTACTCGATCTCCTTGTAGCCCTTGATGCTCTTCTCGATGACCACGTGGGGCACGGGCGAGAGGAAGAGCGCATTGCGCATGATCTCGCGGAACTCCGTCTCGTTGTCGGCGAAGCCGCCGCCCGTGCCGCCCAGCGTGAAGGCCGGGCGCAGCACCACGGGATAGCCGATGCGCTCCGCGGCCGCGAGGCCCTCCTCCATCGTGTTGGCGATCTCCGAGGGCAGCACCGGCTCGCCGAGCGACTGGCACAGCTCCTTGAACAGCTCGCGGTCCTCGGCCCGCTCGATGCTGTCGAACGACGTGCCGAGGATCTCCACCTGGCACTCCTGCAGGATGCCCTTGCGGGCCAGCTGCACGGCGAGGTTGAGGCCCGTCTGGCCGCCGAGACCCGGCACGATGGCATCCGGACGCTCGTAGCGGATGATCTTGGCCACGTATTCGAGCGTCAGCGGCTCCATGTACACCTTGTCGGCGATGTGCGTGTCGGTCATGATCGTGGCCGGGTTGGAGTTCACCAGCACCACTTCGTAACCCTCCTCCTTGAGCGCAAGGCACGCCTGCGTGCCCGCATAGTCGAATTCGGCGGCCTGACCGATTACGATCGGGCCCGAGCCGATGACCATCACTTTCCTTATGTCGGTTCTCTTAGGCATTTTTCCTCTCCTCCATCATTTGAATGAACTTATCGAACAGATAGGTGCTGTCCTGCGGACCCGGGGCGCTCTCGGGGTGGTACTGCACCGAGAAGACCATGTCCTCGGGGCACTCCACGCCCTCGACCGTGTCGTCCAGCAGATTGACGTGCGTCATGCGCAGGGGCGTGCCCGCGAGCGACGCGGGATCCACGGCATAGCTGTGGTTCTGGCTCGTGATCTCGATGCGGCCCGTGGCCAGGCACTTCACGGGGTGGTTGCCGCCGCGGTGGCCGAACTTCATCTTGAAGGTGCGGGCGCCGTAGGCCAGCGAGATCATCTGGTGGCCCAGGCAGATGCCGAACATCGGCATGCGGCCGCGCAGCGCACGGATCTTCTCGATCACCGGCACCACGTCGGCCGGATCGCCGGGGCCGTTCGAGAGGAAGATGCCGTCGGGACGGAACGCGAGCAGCTCCTCCACCGTCACGTCGTAGGGCAGCACCGTGACATTGCACCCCTTCTCGTTGAGCTTGCGGATGATGTTGTACTTGATGCCGCAGTCGATGGCCACCACGTCGTAGCGGTGGTTGGCCGTACGCGAAAACCAGCGCTTGCGGCAGCTCACGCGCGCCACCATGTCGCGCGGCAGCTCGCAGGCCCGGAGGCGCTCCAGCGCCTCGGCATGCGGCGTGGCCGCATCGGTGATCATCACTTTCTGGCTGCCCTGGTCGCGGATGATGCGCACCAGACGGCGCGTGTCGATGCCCGAAATGCCCGGAATGCCGTGCTCCTCGAAGACCTCGGCCAGCGTCTTGGTATAGCGGAAGTTGGACGGCGTGTCGTTGTACTCGCGCACGATCATGCCGCCGATGGTCGGGAACTTGGTCTCGTAATCCTCCTCGGCCGTGCCGTAGTTGCCGATCAGCGGATAGGTCATCACCACCATCTGATCGGTATACGAAGGATCGGACAGAATCTCCTGATACCCCACCATCGAGGTATTGAAGACGATCTCGTTCACGGCCTCCCGGTCGGCGCCGAAGCCGTAGCCGTAGAACTCCTGTCCGTTTTCGAGGACGATCTTTTTCGTGTAAGGTTTCATCACTGTTGGTTTATCTGTTTCTTCATTTTTTCATCCGCATAGGCGATGCGCCCCCCGGCCACGGTCAGCACCGCACGCCCTTGGGCCGTCCACCCCTCGAAGGGCGTGGCGCGCCCCATCGACAGGAACTCCGCGGGGTCGATCGCATACTCGGCGTCGAGGTCGAAGAGGGCGAAATCCGCCGCCGCGCCCTCCGCGATGCGTCCGCCCCCCAGGCCGAACAGCCGCCGCGGGTTGTCCGACATAAGCTCTACGAGCCGCCGCATGGAGATCACGCCGCCGAGCACCATATATTTATACATCAGTCCGAACGCACACTCCAG
Organism: Alistipes sp.; assembly: GCA_009774895.1. GTDB lineage: Bacteria > Bacteroidota > Bacteroidia > Bacteroidales > Rikenellaceae > Alistipes. Next base: position 2,069 of record VSOO01000104.1, read on the forward strand.
CCCCACGATGCCCATCGCGCTGCCGGCCAGGCCGCGCGACTTCTCGGCCGCCGTATGGGGCGCATGGTCGGTGGCCAGCACCTCGATCGTGCCGTCGGCGATGCCCTCGCGCAGCGCGGCGCGGTCTGCGGCGCTGCGCAGCGGAGGATTCATCTTGAAGCGCCCCTCCTCGCGCAGGTCGCCGTCCGTGAGCAGCAGGTAGTGGGGCGCGGTCTCGCAGCTCACCGCCAGACCGCGGGCCTTGGCCCGGCGCACCAGCGCCACGCTCTCGGCGGTCGAAACGTGGCACACGTGGTAGCGGCAGCCGGTCTTCGCCGCCAGCTCGATGTCGCGCTCCACCTGTCGCCACTCGCTCTCGGACGAAATGCCCTTGTGGCCGTGCGCACGGCAGTATTCGCCGTCATGGATGTAGCCGCCGCAGAGGAGCTCCTCCGCCTCGCAGTGGGCCACGATCGGCTTGCCGACGGCCGCCGCACGGCGCATGGCCTCCTCCATGAGGGCACCCTCCTGCACGCCGCGTCCGTCGTCCGAGAAGGCGACCGCCAGCGGAGCCAGCGCCTCGAAATCGACCAGTTCGCCGCGCCCTTTCTGGCCGCGCGTGATCGCGGCATAGGGCAGCGTGCGCACCGCGGCGTCGCGGCGGATCGCCTCCAGCTCGACGGCCAGGTGCTCCGGCGTGTCGGGCGCGGGCGAGAGGTTGGGCATGGGGCACACCACGGTGTAGCCGCCGTGCGCGGCGGCGGCGGTACCCGTCGCCACGGTCTCCTTCGCCGTGAATCCCGGCTCGCGCAGGTGGACGTGCACATCCACCAGTCCGGGCAGCATGCAGAGCCCCCGGCAATCGACCACGCGCGCACCGGGCGTCACGGGCACGCTGCCCACGGCCGCGATACGGCCCTCTTCCACCAACACGTCCGCCTCCGCGAACGCACCGTCGCGCCATACGCGACCTCCGCTGAACAATAGCAACATCCGTTATCCGTACAAAAAAAAGGGCAACTGTAAAACAGTCACCCTGAATCGGTCAGAAAACACGCGAACCGCAACCCGACGGATTACCCTCCGCAAACCGCTGCCACGCAGCCATTTTATGTCGGATCGAGATCATGGGTTCGGTCGTGTTCTTATCGGACACAAAGATAAGGCATTTTCGCGTCACCGCCAAAATTCCCGGACCGATTTTTCAACATTTGTTCGACACCGCGGGGCTCCGCGCATGCTCCGGAGCGCACGGCGGGACCTTTCCGTCCGGCGGACGCACCCCTCGCGGAGGCAGGCATGCCCGCACCGAATTCCCGCACGGCCCGCACGCTTTCTCCGCCGCGACCGATCTTTGGCCCGGTTTTTTCGTACTCCGACGCCCGGACAACCCGTCGCCGCAAAAACAGACGACCCATTCGCTCCCGCATCCGGATTCCCCGCATCCCCGGCTCCGCCTCGGATGCTCCGGTCCGGCACAACCGAACTTCGTTTGCTTCTGCGCCCGACTTTTCATATCTTTGCCTGTCGCTATGGAACAACACATCCTCATCCCGCTGCTGCTCACGCTCGGTGCCGGTCTGGCCACGGGCATCGGCAGCGCCGTCGCCTTCTTCGCCCGCCACACCAACAAACGGCTGCTGGCCTTCTCGCTCGGACTGTCGGGCGGCGTGATGATCTACGTGTCGTTCGTCGAGCTGCTCGGTCAGGCCGAAACCGCGCTCGCCGCCTCGTGGTCCGCACGCACGGCGCAGGGGATCGCCGTCGCGGCCTTCTTCGCGGGCATCCTGCTCATCGGCATCATCGACCGCCTCGTGCCGTCGTTCGAGAACCCGCACGAGGCCCGCACGGTAGAGGAGATGGACCGCAAGCCGAAGAACACGCACCTGATGCGCATGGGGGTGATGACGGCGCTCGCCATCACGATCCACAACTTCCCCGAGGGCATCGCCACCTTCACCACGGCGCTCGAAAACCGCACGCTCGGCGTCGCCATCGCCGCGGCCGTGGCCATACACAACATCCCCGAAGGCATCGCCGTGTCGATCCCCATATTCTACGCCACGGGCAACCGCGGCAAGGCGTTCCGCTACTCGCTCCTCTCGGGCCTGGCCGAGCCGCTCGGCGCGCTGCTGGCATGGCTCGTGCTCACCCCCTTCATGTCGCCCACGCTCATGGGCTGCGTGCTGGCCGGCGTGGCGGGCATCATGGTCTTCATCTCGATCGACGAACTGCTGCCCGCGGCGCGCGAATACGGCGAGGCGCACGTGGCGATCTACGGCGTGGTGAGCGGCATGGCGGTCATGGCCGCGAGCCTGCTGCTGCTCGCCTGAGAGGCTGCTCGCCTGAGAGGCTGCGCGACGGACGGCGGAGACGCGGCGGCCGCATGAAAAGAGTACTCGAACCTTGAAACACACACACGAATGACCCTACTGTTTCTCCTCCTCGGCCTCGGCCTGATCCTCGCGGGCGCCAGCCTGCTGACCGACGGCGCCGCCGCACTGGCCCGCCGCTTCCGCATTCCGGAATTCATCGTCGGCCTCACGGTGGTCGCCGTGGGCACCTCGACGCCCGAACTGATCGTCTCGGTGCTCTCGGCCGCCGGGGGGCACAGCGGCATGGCCATCGGCAACGTCGTGGGCTCGAACCTGTTCAATGTCTTCGTCATCCTGGGCGTATGCGCGCTGATCGCGCCGCTGCCGCTCACGCCGCAGAACATCCGGCGCGACATCCCCATCTCGCTGGGGGCCTCGGTGCTGCTCCTGACGCTCTGCCTGCCCCTGTCGCACCGCGCAGCGACCATCGGCCGCATCGAGGGCGCCGCGATGCTGCTGCTCTACGCCGCCGCCCTGTGGTACACCGTGCGCACCACGCCCCGCACCTCCGGGCCGTCCGACACCGGGCGCAAACCGCGCCGCCTCTGGTTCACGGCCCTGATGATCGCCGCAGGCCTGGGCGCGCTGATCGGCGGCGGCGAGCTCTTCCTGCACCACGCCACCCTCCTGGCCCGCCGCCTCGGCGTGAGCGAGTCGGTGATCGCCATCACGCTGGTGGCCGGCGGCACGTCGCTGCCCGAGCTGGCCTCGTCGGTCGTATCGCTGCTCAAGGGCAAGGGAGCGCTGGCCCTGGGCAACGTGCTGGGCTCGAACATCGCCAACATCCTGCTCATCCTCGGCCTCAGCGCCGTCGTGCGGCCGCTCGACGCCGGGAGCGTCACGCTGCTCGACACGGGCGCCGTCGTGCTGAGCACGGCGATGCTCTGCGCCGCCGCATTCACCTTCCGCCGCCGCGAACTCGACCGTCCGGAGGGCGTTCTCTTCCTGCTCGCATACGCAGGCTACCTGTACGTTCTGCTGAAGTAGTTCTCGATAAGACGCGGCACGGCGTACTCCCCCACCCGCTCCTGCGGCACCGCGACGCAGGAGGCCAGCGCGGGCGTCGGCGCGGGCAGCTCGATGCGGTGGAACACCGCATGGATCGTGCGGTGCGAGAGCCGGTGGGGCGGCATGACGACCGACCCCGTCAGGCGCCACACCCCGCCCGTCCCCGCCCGGAACGCATCGCCCGAGGAGAGCCCGGCGAAGTCGGCCGCCCGCTCGCTCTCGACGAG
>VSOO01000105.1 GCA_009774895.1 Alistipes sp.
ATCGAATAGAGGGTGAAGCAGATGGCGCCGAAGCCGGTCAGCACGCGGGCCGGAACGAAGAAACGGGGCTTGAAGAGCGCCTCCTCGAAAAGGAAGGCGGCGAGGAAGAGGCAGGCGAGGGCCGTAATGACGGGGATGATCGGGATGCGGCGGGCGAGCGGGTAGTCCGCATGCCAGATCCGGGCCAGCAGGATGACCTTGCTCGAAATGCTCCAGCAGATCAGACCCAGGCCGATGAGGATGAAGCCCACGAAGTCGGTGGCACCGCCCCAGCGGGCGAAGATCATGACCAGACCGAAGAGGAACGCCGCGCCGCCCATGACCAGCACGAGCGAGCTCCAGCGTGCGCGCTCGCGGCTGCCGTAGGAGCCGCGGACCTGACGCGCGATGCTGGCCACGAGGGCCACGAGCGACGTGCAGACGCAGGCGATGCCCGCCATGACGCTGCCGGCGACCGTGTGTGCGGCCGTGGTGCCGGTGATGAAGAGCATTGCCGTCCATACCCAGGCTGCGAGCGACATGATGACCGGCACGGCGATCAATGCCGCGACCGTTCCCCGGCCGAAGCCCCGGGCGTTGATCGTGCCGGGCGTGGCGGACGAGTTGAGGGGGATGAGGCTGAAGCGCGTGGAGGCTGTGGCGGCCGTGGCGACGCAGGCCGTGATGAGTCCCAGGCCGCAGACCACGTGTCCCGCGACGTAGGAGCCCGCGTTGCCGGTCGAGGCGATGAAGAGGCCGCAGACGAGCGTCGTCAGCGCGAAGGCGTACGCAACGGTCGGAAAGAGGTAGCGCGCAGCCTCGTTGTAGGTGCCGATGATCTGGCGGATGATGGTGGATGCAGTGCAGTAGAGCGCCGTGCAGATCGAGCCGAGAAAGAAGATTACGGGCCCGGCCGTGAGGCGTGCGGGGTCGTCGCCCGCGGCGTAGACGCAGGCGCCGTAGCTGAAACAGAACAGGGCCATGACCAGAGGTATGGCCCGGAAGAGGATGCTTATGCCGTGATTCATGGTGAGAATGTTTTTCGGGACGCCGTGCAAATCCCGAACCAAAGGGAATTTTTCGTATCTTCGCAGCCGTTTTCAAAACTCTTACAGATGAAGATCGCCGATATTGATCTGGGCCCCCGGCCGCTTTTTCTCGCTCCGATGGAGGACGTGACCGATCCGTCGTTCCGCTACATGTGCAAGCGTTTCGGCGCCGACATGGTGTACACCGAGTTCATTTCGGCCGACGGTCTGATCCGCGATGCGGCCAAGTCGCTGGCCAAGCTGCGCATCGACGACGCGGAGCGTCCCGTGGGCATTCAGATCTACGGCAATGCCATCGCGCCGATGGTCGAGGCCGCACAGCGTGCCGAGGCCGCCGGGCCCGATGTGATCGACATCAATTTCGGCTGCCCGATGAAGAAGATCGCCGGGCGCGGCGCCGGGTCGGGCATGATGCGCGACGTGCCGCTGATGGTCGAGATGACGCGGCGGATCGTCGAGGCCGTGCGTCTGCCCGTCACGGTGAAGACGCGCCTGGGGTGGGACGACGAGTCGAAGAACATCGGCGAAATCGCCCTGCGCCTTCAGGATACGGGTATCGCGGCCCTCACGATCCACGGCCGCACGCGTGCGCAGCTCTACCGCGGCGAGGCCGACTGGACGCTCATCGGAGAGGTGAAGAACGACCCCCGCATCCGCATACCGGTCATCGGCAACGGCGACGTAGATTCGGGCCCCAGGGCCCGCGCCATGTTCGACCGCTACGGCGTGGACGGCGTGATGATCGGCCGTGCGACCTACGGCCGTCCGTGGATATTCCGCGAAATCCGTCATTTCCTCGACACCGGAACCCTCCTGCCCCAGCCCTCGGTGCGCGAACGGGTGGCCATTGCGCGCGAACACCTCGCCAAGTCGTTGGAGGTGAAAGGCGAATATGTGGGTGTGATTGAGATGCGCCGTCACCTCTCCAACTACTTCAAGGGGCTGCCCGACTTCAAGGCCACGCGGCTGAAGCTGGTCACGTCGCTCGATATCGACGAGCTCTTCGCCACGCTCGACTCGATCGCCGAGCGTTGGGGCGATTTCGACGCGAGCGGCGTGGTGCCTGCGCCGCTGTCGCACGACCTCTGACGGGGCGGCGTCCCGCCCCGTGCGGCGGATCGTCTTTCCGGAACCCCCGGGGCCTGGCTTTGCTGCATTGCCCTCGTCCCCGTTGTCCGGCGTATGGCCGGTCCTTTTCCGTGTGTGGGTTTCCGCGCTCCGCGGCGTTCGTTCCGGGCTATCCGCCCGGTATCGTTTGTTCCGGTATTGTCTGTCCGGGATCGTTCGTGTCGGAATCATCCGTTCGGTATTGTTCGTTCCGATATTATCCGCCCGGGAGAGCGTTTGTTTGGTGTCGTCCGTTCCGGGAGCGTCTTCCTGGCGTTGTTCGTTCCGGCGCTATCCGTCCGGTATCGTCCGCCCGCTCCGCGGTTCGGCAGTGCCGAAACGACGAGGCCGCACCCCGAAACGGATGCGGCCTCGCTGTCGTGTGCTGCCGGAGGGTTATGCCTCCTCCTGCGTCTCTTCTCCCTCCTCCGGAAGCTCGAACTTCGTGAATCCGGCCTCCACGAGGATGTTGTACCAGGCGAAGCACTTCTTCATGTCGGAGACGTGCACGCGCTCGCGGTCGTAGTCGGGCAGCGCCTCGGCGAAAGCGGCCTTGATCTTCTCGGGGGCCTCCTTGTGGCTGATGGCACGCTGGCCGCCCGTCTGCTCGTAGATGTTGGTGAATACGCGGGCGAGCGCAATGTCTTCGCCCTCGGTGAACATCGAAATTTCGGTCAGGGCGCTGACGCGGGCGTTGGCCGCCGCATTCATGCGTTTGCCGTCGGACAGCGACTCCACGATCACGCCGCGCGACGACTGTGCGACGTACTTGTAGAGGCCCGGCTGGCCCGAGATGGCTAAGATTTCTTTCAGTTCCATAATTTCCTATTGCGTGGTTGTGAATTATTCTTCGGGTGCGGCCACCGTGTAGGTGCATACCTCCGACGGGGTAAGGTCGCCCGCCATGTTGAGCGTCGCCAGCTGGAAAGTCACCTTCGTGCCCTCCTTCTGTGCGGGAATTCTGCCCGAGAATTCGACCGACTTCGTGCCGTTGCAGCGCTTTTCGGCCACGATCTGCGTGCGGTCGCTCGCATCGTCGAGGTAGTAGACGATCCATGCGTTGTAGATGCCCGACGGATTGGTCAGCACGGCCTCGATTTCGGCCTCCTCGTCGGGAGCGACCGTGGGGGCGTAGGCGATGCCGCTGAAGATCCTCGGCTCCGAGGCCACGGGCTGTGTGACCGAATCGCAGGCCGCGCAGCACCATGCCGCTGCCGCCAGGACCGGGAAGAGAAGGTGTTTCATGCTTTTCAGTCGTTCTTCATGTGCACGTCCATCTGCGGGAAGGGGAAGTTCACGCCCTTGGACGGCAGCGTCTTGTAGAATTTCTCGTTGTATTCGAAGAATACGTCCCAGTAGTCGGCGTTCTTCACCCATGCGCGGGCCGAGAGGTTCACCGAGCTGTCGGCCAGGGCTGCGACCCACACCACGGGAGCCGGATCCTGCATGATGCGGGTGTCGGCGGTCAGCAGTTCGAGGATCGCGCGGCGCGCGTTGTCCACGTCGTCGCCGTAGGAGATGCCCACCGTCCAGTCCACGCGGCGTCGGTCGGCCGTCGAGTAGTTGTCGATGATGGCCGTGGCGATGGAGTTGTTCGGGATGTAGATGGTCTGGTTGTCACCCGTGGTGATGACCGTCGAGAAGAGCTTGATTTCGCGCACCGTGCCCGACTGTCCCTGCGCCGAGATGAAGTCGCCCACGCGGTAGGGCTTGATCAGCAGGATCATGATGCCGCCGGCGAAGTTCTGCGCCGTGCCGCTCAGGGCCATACCTATGGCCAGGGTGACCGAAGCGAAGAGGGCGATGATCGAGGTTACGTTCACCCCGAGGGTCTGGATGACGCTCAGGATGAGGATCAGCGTCATGACCACCTTGAGCGTATTGCGCAGGAACGAACGCAGCGAGGCGTCGATCTTGCGGCGTTCGAACACGCTGTCGAGCAGCTTGACCATGCGGCGGATCAGCCAGCGGCCCACGGCGTAGATGGCCAGCGCCATCAGGATCTTGAGGACGATCCACACGGCGTCGCCCGCCATGTTCATGAAAAATTCCTTGTAGTCGAGGTTCACTACCTTTTCGATCGAGCGGGCCAGATTGGCTTTCTGCACGCTGTCGGGCAACATCAGGGGCTGCACACCGTCGGTTTGGGTTAAGAGCGGCAACATGTCGTTTTGCTTTTTTAGGGTTTTCGGGAGGCAAAAATAACAAAAAAACGCATATTTCCCTCGCCCGCTTCGGGATAGGTGCTTTTTTTGTCCTGTCGCCCCGGCTCCGGGGACGCATACCGCGCGCCGGGGTGTCGTCGTCTCAGTCCGGAATGATCCATCCCATAGCCAGAATGCGCTCCTGTGCATCCACTTCGAGCATTAGCCGGTCGTCTGCGAAGATTTCGGTTCCGGTTATTTTGAACCATACTGCAAACAAATTGTCCGTCAGCCTTTTTATTATCATCTCGTCGGCGGGAATGCGGCGTTTCAGCTCTGCGATGGTCATTCCGACGGAAATGAAGAACTTTCGGTCGATAATGAGTGTATATCGGTCGGAATAGATCGCGAATTCGGAAGCGATTGAGTTGAAACTGTCGAATTCCAAATTGCCGTTATCGTATTCGTATTTTTCGATAAAACAATCGAAAAGGTCATCGTCGTACGCCTTGACCGGCCGTATCCCGAACCGGTTCCACGCGGTCTGAGGTGTCATACGCTCGCCGAGAGTAAGGATCTTGCTGGGGTCTTCCTTCGAACGCACGATGACCTGGGCATCTGCGGCCCTGGTCGCGAAACAGAGGGCTGCGAAAAATAATAGCGAGTATTTCATTGTGTCGTATATTTTCAGACCGGAACCTGCCACCATATGCTTGTAATGCGTCCGCGTTCATCGGCGACCAATACCAGCTGCTCGTCAGAGAACTCGCCGGAGCGGGTCCGGAACATGAAACGATACGTGTTTTTAATCGTCCCTTCCCGCAAAATTCTGCGTTCTTCGGGAATCAGTGCCTTTACCTGGTCGATGGTCATTCCTACGTAAATGACGAATACCCGGTCGATGATTACCCGATACTTGTCCGAAGTCAGGCTGAACTGATGGACTTTCGAATTCAAACAGGAAAATTCTAAATCTTCTGTTTCATAGGATGTTATATCTCCGTTGAAACACGTATCGTCGTAGATATTGTATGTGGCGTATATTCCGAACCGTTTCCATACCGATTCTTGGGTCATGCGCTCATCGAGTGAAATCGACTTGGAGGCATCGTCTGTCATGCGCACGGTGACCTCCTGAGCGCATGCGGCGTGTGCTGCGAAGCACAATACTGCGAAAATTAAGAATGAGCGTTTCA
>VSOO01000106.1 GCA_009774895.1 Alistipes sp.
GGGTTGGGGAGGATGTCTTCCACGGCGATTTCGGTCATCTCGCTCATCGGCGCGAGTCTGGCCTCGGGTGCCGCTGTGCCGAATATGGCGTCCAATCCCCGTCCTAATCCCTTCTGTTTCATATCGTGTTCGGTTACTTTCGGTTGCGTTTGAGGAACTCCTTGGCCAGCGTCAGGTAGTTGGCCGCACCCACGGCCGAGGCGTCGTAAAGCATGACCGGTTTGCCGTGCGAGGGTGCTTCGCCCAAACGGATGTTGCGCTGGATTATTGTGTCGTAGACCAGCTCGCCGAAGTGGTCGCGGACCTCGGCGGCCACCTGGTTGTTGAGGCGGTTGCGCATGTACATGGTCAGCAGGAAGCCCTCGATGGCGAGCGACGGGTTGAGGCCGCTGCGCACGATGCGCAGGGTGTTCAGCAGCTTCGAGAGCCCTTCGAGCGCGAGGTATTCGCACTGCACGGGGATGAGCACCGAGTCGGCCGCCGTGAGGATATTGACCGTGGTGTAGCCCAGCGACGGCGAGCAGTCGATGAACACGTAGTCGTAGTCGTCGCGCACGCGGTCGATCAGTCGCTTCATCACGTGGTGGGCGTTCTCCATCTTCGGCAGCTCGGTGTCGGCCGCCACCAGGTCGATCGACGAGGGCAGCAGCCACAGGTTCTTCACGTCGGCGCTGTGCCGGATCGCTTCGCGGGGGTCTTTCGCGCCGGTGAGGCATTCGTAGATTCCCTCCAGGTCGATGTCGAATCCGAGGCCCGACGTGGCGTTGGCCTGGGGGTCGGCGTCCACGAGCAGTACCTTTTTCCCCAGCAGCGCGATCGACGCCGCGAGGTTGATGGCCGTGGTGGTCTTGCCCACGCCCCCTTTCTGATTGGCTAATGCGATAACCTTTGCCATTTTTCCGTTTCCCGTATTGTAAGCAGGCAAATTTACGCAAATTCCGCGGGTTGTGCAAATCGTGCTCCGAAATTCGGCCGTACGGCGGCATCCGCCGGGCGGGAGGCGCGCGTCTGCGACGGGTGCGGATTTCGCTCCCGCGGACTGCGGAAACGGAAAAAAATAAGTATCTTTGGCCGCATAAAACAGACGAACGATGATGACGGAACGATCGACGGAGGAGCGCATGCGGGAGCGTGCGGCCGAGGCCGGGGCCGATGCCCCGGAGGTGTCGGGGCGCGGCGGTGCCGGGAGTGCGGCGGACGTCGGACCCGGGGAGGTGCCCGGCGATGCGGGGACGCGGAGCCCCGGGGGGTGTGCGGCGCGGCCCGATGGCGCGGTGTGCGCGGCGCCCGCCGCGGAGACGGAGCCCCGGCGCGGCAGGTTTCCGGGAGTCGTCGATCTGCTCGCGCTGCTGGGTGTCTTTTTCCTGGCGCTGTTCTGCGGCGGTGTGGCGTCGGTCGCGGCGGGTGGAGTGCCCGACGGCGAAGCGTCGCCCGAGCGGCAGGGTTTCGTGCTGGCCGTGAGCAGCCTCACGACCTATGTCGTGGCGCTGTTCGGCATGCTCGCCTACCGCCGTGCGCGCGGCGGCGGGGGGCGCATCGCCCGGTTCTCGGCGCGGGGTTTCGACCCGGCGCTGCTGCTCTGGGGCCTGGTGTTCCTGGTGGCGCTGGGCGTGGTGCTCGAACCGCTGCTCGTGCTTCTTCCGCCCGCACCCGTGGAGGGGATAGGGGCGGGCAGCTGGTCGATGCTCGCCCTCGTGGTGCTGGCTCCTCTGTTCGAGGAGCTGATCTGCCGCGGCCTGGTGCTCGAATCGCTGCGTGCGCGCTACGGCGTGTTCGTGGCGTGGTTCGGGTCGTCGCTCTTTTTCGGAGTGATGCACATCCAGCCCCAGCTCGCCGGCAAGGCCTTGTTCGTGGGTCACGTGCTGGCGTTCCTCTACCTGCGGACCGACTCGTTGTGGGTCGCGGTGCTGCTCCATGCGTTCAATAATGCGATCGCCTACCTGCTGCTGCGGGTGAGCGGCGGTACGGTGTTCGTGTCGGAGCTCACGGGCGGCGGCGCGGTGTACTATGCGGCCTATGCCGTGTCGGCGGTGGTCTGCGCCGTGTCGGCACGGGGCGTGTGGCGCACGCTCGTGCGGCAGACGCGTGCGGCGAAAAACGGGGCCGGAGCGTAATAATCCGGGGTGCGGCTGCGTTATTTGGGGTAAAAAACATATCTTTGCAGTTCGAAACGATGGATTTACGGAAAGTTATGGCTGCCGCGGCGCTGGTGCTCGCGGTCGGATGTCAGGAGTTGCCCAACTATTTCGTGGGCGACGAAACCCTTGCGCGCGTGGGCCGCACGGAACTTACGGTGCGGGATGTGCTGACGGCGGTGCCTGCGGGCATGAACGAGGCCGACAGTACGGCGTTCGTCGATCTGTACGTCGATCGGTGGGTGCGCAAGCAGCTCAAGCTGGGCGAGGCCGAGCGCCTCTTCACGGCTTCGGCCGAAGACATAGACCGCATGGTGGAGGAGTACCGCCAGGGGCTGCTGATCCGCAAGCTCGACCGCTTCTGGGTGGACCGCAGCATCGATACGACCTTCACCGACGACGAGATCGCCGCCTACTACCGCGAACACCTGGACGACTTCCGCCTCGACCGCACCCTCGTCAAGGGGCGCGTGCTGCGTTTCGACGAGGGCTTCCGCCAGGCCAAGCGCCTGTTCGAATGGATGGGGTCGCCCTCGGCCGAGCGGCAGAAGGACTTCGCCGACCTGTGCGCCAAGCACAACTTCCCGCTGACCGACTTCGGGGGCGCGTGGGTCGATTTCCAGGAGTTTCTGAGCTATCTTCCGGCCCTCAGGTCGCAGAATTACGACTCGGTGCTCGACCGGCGCGGGGTGCAGCAGATGCGCGACAGCAGGTCGCACTACTACTACCGGATCGACGCCGCGCTGCGGCCCGGCGATCCCGTGCCGCTGGAGACGGTGCGCGGTCAGATCCGCCGCATCCTCTTCACGCAGCGGCAGAACGAACTGATCCGCGCCCGCGAGCAGGAGCTCTACGATGCGGCGGCCGTGGAGGGCGGATTCAGGATTTACGGACATGACAAAACAGAGAGATAAAATGTGGATGAAAGGTTGCATCGCGGCGGTCGTGCTCGCGTGTGCGGCGGGTGATGCTTGCGCCCAGCGCCAGGTGATGCTCGACAGGGTGGTGGCCGTGGTGGGCGGCTCGTCGGTACTCTACTCCGACGTGGCGGACTACGCGCAGCGGCTCACGGCACGGCGCCGTGCCGAGGGATACACTTCGGACCGCGATCCGATGAACGAGGCGCTTGAGGCGCTCATGACCCAGAAACTGCTCTACAACCAGGCGCTCATCGACTCGGTGGAGGTCAATCTCTCCGACATCGCGGTGCGCGTGGAGGAGCAGGTGGCGCTCATGGCCGAGGAGGCCGGCGGCATCGCGCAGCTGGAGGAGCGCGAGCACATGGCCGTGTTCAACATACGCGATGCGATGCGCCGCCGCTACGAGGAGCAGGCCTATGCGGGCTCGATGCAGAACGAGGTGGTGGGCAAGGTGCGGATCATTCCCGGCGAGGTGGACCGCTTCTACCGCCGCATTGACAAGGACAGCCTGCCCATCATCCCCGAGCAGTACGTCTATGCGCAGATCACGCGCTTCCCGAAGTCGATGGTGCAGGCCAAGCAGCGGGCCCGCGAGCGGCTGCTGGAGATGCGCGAGCGCATCATCAAGGGCGATGCCCGCTTCGAGACGCTGGCCCGCATGTATTCGCAGGACGGCACGGCGCTGCGCGGCGGCGAGATGCCGCAGCCGATGGCGCTCAACGAGCTCGACGCCGCCGTGGCGGGGGCGCTCGAAAAGCTGCGCCCGGGGCAGATCTCGGAGGTGGTGGAGTCGCAGTTCGGATTCCACATCGTGCAGCTGATAGAGAAGCGCGGTGCGATGTACCGCTTCCGGCACATCCTGCTCCATCCGACCTATACGGACGACGAGCTGGTCGAGGCGATGCGTACGCTCGACAGCCTGGTGCGCCTGGTGCGTGCCGACTCGATCACGTTTGACCGGGCGGCGCTCGAATATTCGGACGATCCGCATTCGAAGATGAACGGCGGCGTGGTCTCGAACCACGACATCCTGGAGCGCTATGCGGGCGACGTGAAGCTCACGCAGACCGCGTTCTTCAAGGAGGATTTCGGCCACTTCGGAAAACTCGACGACTACAACGCCCTGCGCAGCCTGAAGCCCGGCCAGATTTCGTCGGCCTTCCTCACGCAGGACATGGCCGGCAACCAGATGGCCAAGGTAGTCAAGCTGGTGCGCATCATCCCCACGCACCGCGCCTCGCTCAACGAGGACTACCTGCGTCTGGAGGAGCTGGCCCTGCGTGCGAAGCAGGAGCGCGTGTTCGACGAGTGGCTGGCGCGGAAGATCGACGCCATGTATGTGTTCATCGATCCCGAATTCCGCTCGGGAGAGTTTCGTAACCCGCACTGGGTCAAATAGTCGGTCGTGGTGCGTCGGATTTTTGCCATAGTCATCGTGGTGTGTGCCGTGTGGAGCGTGGTGTCCGCACCCGCGGCGCTTCCCGTGCCGCAGACGGACGGGGACGGGGAGAACAGGGACATCGACCTGAAGGCCGACCTGATGGGGCCCGTGGCGCCGGGCGATTCGGCGATCTTCCTCGTGGGCAACTTCGCCGCGCAGCACAACGGCGCGGTCATCACGTGCGACAGCGCCGTGCGCTACTCCTCCGACCGGATGGAGTTCTTCGGCAACGTGCTCATCAACCAGTATACGACCTATATTTACGGCGACCGCGCCGAGTACGACCGGCTGCGCAACGAGGCGCGCGTCTATTCGGACATCATCAAGGTCGTGGACGGTGACGCCACGCTCTACACCTACGAGTTCGTGTTCGACACGCGCACCAATACGGGGCGTTTCGGCATGGGCGGCGTGCTGGTGAACCGCGACAACCTGATGGAGGCGCAGCGCGGCTATTATCACGCCGATACGAAGGATCTTATCTGCGTGGGCGCCGTGCAGATGCGCAACGAGGAGTACGACATGACGGGCGATTCGGTGGTCTACAACCTCGCGACCGATCATGCCTACTATTTCGACCGTACCAACATCTGGAATTCGAACGGCGACTATCTCTATGCCGACCGGGGCGAGTACGAGAAGGCCGACACCCTCTACAAGGTGACGCGCAACGGGTACATCCTCACTCCGAATCAGGAGGTGTGGAGCGATTCGATCGACTACCGCCGTGCGTCGGCGCATGCCGTGCTGCGGCGCGGAATCCAGATCGACGATACGGAGCACAAGACGCTGCTCTTCGGCGATTACGGCGAGTATTGGCGCGAGCCCGGCGATGCGCTGCTCACGCGGCGGCCCTCGGCGGGGAATTACGACCCCCAGCCGGGCGATTCGCTCTTCATGCGGGCCGATACGATGTATCTGTACACCATGCTTCCGGGGCGTGCGGTGCCGGGCGTG
>VSOO01000107.1:0-5082 GCA_009774895.1 Alistipes sp.
CGAGCACCGCGCCCCCCGCCTCCCTGCCGTCGCGGTTCTTGTGGTAGTGCACGACTTCGGGGCCGTCGATCGGCGCGGGGTGGTCTACGAACTTGTCTTTGCCTACCTTGCACATCGGGCACTGCTCGGGTGCCTCGGGACCTTCGTGAATGTAACCGCAAACGGTACAACGCCATTTCTTAGTTGCCATAGTTTTCTGTTGTTTGGTGTGTGTTGATTCTCTATTCCGATACAAATATAGGGTTTTCCTGCGGCATCGCCGCGAAAAAACGATCGTTATTATTTATGATACGATAAGCGGGGCTTATAGTCACGCATCGCGGTCGAGCGCCTCCTCGATTTCGGCCGGATCGGCCGAGTCCTTCACCAGCACCCTTTTTTCGCGGTCGAGCAGGTAGAGCGCCGGCAGGGCCCGCAGGTCGTAGATGCCCTCGTCGCGCACGGTGCAGGCGGCGTCGCAGGCGTGGAGCCACCCCCGCGGTGCGTGCGAAAGGCTGCGGCGCCATGCCGCGGTGTCCTCGCCCGAGTAGAGGGTGAGGATGCGCAGCGTGCCGCGCTCCGCGAGTTCGTTGAGCCGGGGCGAGGCAAGCAGCTCCTCGGTCGTACGGCGGCACATGGGGCACTCGGGGTCGGTGAGCAGCAGCAGCGTATAGTCGGCGCGGAGTTCGTAGAGGCGCATCGTGGCGCCCGAAGCGAGCGTGCAGCGGAAATCGCCGGCCTGCTCCCCCACCCGGTTGCGCAGTGCCAAGCGCAGCTCGGTCTCGGAGCCGAGGCGCTCCAGGGCGTCGTACCAGGGACTCGCCAGCTTGCCCCGCAGTACGGGAATGTAACGCTCCTCGTCGCGGAGCGGCGAATTGGGATCGTGGAGCACGCGTTCGGCCAGCATGCCGAAGTAGTCGAGCATCGGGCGCGACACGGAGGCACGGCGCACGAGGTCGGCCATCGCTACGGAATCGGCGCCGAGGGCGACGTAGCTGGCAAAGGCGTCGAGCATGTGCAGCGTGTCGGCACGCGCGATGAAGAGCGTGTCCGCGAAGTCGAACGTGTCCCAGTAGTGCGTGCGCAGGTACTCCGTACGCTCCGAGGCAGGAAGAGAGGAGGGGAGCGCGGCGGGCCGGAACAGCGCCGGTGCGGGGTGTTCGGTCGCGGGGGCGTGGCGTCGGCCGCACGAAGCGGCGCAGCACAGGGCCAGCAGCAGGATCGTAAGACGTTTCATGTCGGTTCGCAATTCTTATCGCAAAGATAATCATTTCGCCGGTCGTTCGGCATGCCCCGGAGGCGCATCTTCCGCAGTCGCGGCGATTTTTTGCGTTCGGCGTCCGTCGAGCGCCTCCGACGCGGGGAGGTGTCTGCCCCCTTTCGGCCGCCGAAGCCCTACCCTGCCGTACGCTGTCCGGGTGGACCGGCGTTATGTTCCGGATGCATCCTGCGGCCGCAGCACGGAGGCGGTTGCGAGGTGCGGAACGGTCGTCCGCACCGCCGGCCTGCGGTCGGGTACGGCCCCGGGCAGGGAGCGTTGCCCCCGCGCAGCATAGAGGGTTGCATCCGCACGGCGGTTCGTGCGGGGAGGCGGCCGGCGGACATGAAAAAATCCGGAACCCCGCAGCGGGATTCCGGATTCGTCGGTGCCGAGCGTCCGTCGGATCAGCACTCCTCCTCCACGGCGCGGAACAGCGCCACGTCCTCGGGCTGCGAATTCATGACGTAGGCGTGCGCCTCGGTCACCTTGCCGGCGGCGAGCTTGCAGAAGACCTTCGCCGAGTTCGCGTACTCCTCCGACTCGCCGGCCTGACGGGCCAGCAGGTAGCCGATGATGATGTGGCCGGCGGTCTCGACCAGACGGCGGGCATGGAAGTCCTTGTAGCCCGCGCACTCCTTGTCGAGGGTCTCGACGCGTGCGGTCATCTCCTCGAAACGGGCCGTCAGCTCGCGCAGCACGGCGACCACGGGCTGCATCGCCTCGCAGAACTCGCCGGCTTCGTAGCGGCGGATCTGTTCGAGGAACGTGCCCTTCGTCACGGCGTTGATCGCCGCCACGACTTGCAGCTGCGCGGTGCCCTCGATGTTGGTCATGATGCGCGCGTCGCGGTAGAGGCGCTCGCAGGCGTAATCCTTCATGAAGCCCGAGCCGCCGTGGATCTGCACGCAGTCGTAGGCCAGCTGGTTGGCGTACTCCGACGAGAAGAGCTTGACCAGCGGCGTGAAGCCGTCGGCCAGGCGGTTGTAGAACTTCATCTCCTGGCGCTCCTCGCTTTCGAGCGAACGCTCGTGCGAAATGTGGCCGTACTGCTTGTAGATCTCCACGAAACGCGTGGTCTCGTAGAGCAGCGCACGGGCGCCCTGCAACTTGGCCTTCATGTTGGAGAGCATCTCCGACACGGCGGCGAAGCGGATGATGGCCTTGCCGAACTGCTCGCGCTCGCGGGCGTACTTCAGCGCCTCGCGGTATGCGGCCTCGCACAGACCCACCGACTGGGCGCCGATGCCCAGACGTGCGGCATTCATGAGCGACATCACGTATTTGATGAGACCCATCTTACGGTCGCCGACCAGCTGCGCGGGGGCGTTCGTGAAGACCAGCTCACACGTGGGCGAGCCCTTGATGCCCAGCTTGTTTTCGATGCGGCGCACCTTCACGCCGCCGTCGCGCTTGTCGTAGACGAGCATCGACAGGCCGCGGGCGTCGGTCGTGCCTTCCTCGGTGCGGGCCAGCACCAGCGACACCTCGCCGTCGCCGTTGGTGATGAAGCGCTTCACACCGTTCAGCAGCCAGGTCTGCTTCTCCTCGCTCCAGGTGGCTTTCAGCATCACGGCACCCAGGTCCGAACCGGCATCGGGCTCCGTGAGGTCCATGGCGCAGGTGGCGCCGGCCGAAACCCACGGCAGGTATTTGGCCTTGATCTCCTCCGAGGCGAACTCGTTGAGCGTCTCGGCGCAGTCCTGAAGACCCCAGATGTTCTCGAAGCCCGCATCGGCGCGCGCCACCATCTCGTTGGCCATCACGAAGCAGACCAGCGGGAAGTTCAGGCCGTCGTACTTGCGGGGCAGCGTCATGCCGCTCAGGCCTGCCGCCACGATGGCCTCAAGGTTGCGCACCGTGCCCGAAGCGTACTCCACGTGGTCGTTCACCACGCGCGGACCTTCGTGATCCACCCCTTCGGCATTCGGAGCGATGACCTCGCCGCACACCTCGCCCGCGATGTCGAGCACCTTGCGGTAGGAGTCCATGGCGTCCTCGAAATTCTGGGGCGCGTAATCGTAGCGATCCTTCTCGGCGAAGCCGCGCTCTTTCAGCTCCACGATCTTGCGCATCGCGGGATGCTGGAGGTGGAACTGCAAATCCTTGTTATCTGAAAAGAAATTAGCCATTACTTCGAATTTTGTTTGTAGTACTTAATCATCTTCGGGATGACGTCGTTCACGTCGCCCGTGATCGCGTAGTCGGCGATGCGGTTGATCGGCGCCTCGGGGTCGGTGTTGATCGAGATGATCATCGACGACTGGTCCATGCCGGCCGTATGCTGGATCTGACCCGAAATGCCGCAGGCGATGAAGAGCTTCGGACGCACCGTCACGCCCGTCTGGCCGATCTGGCGCGCATGCTCGGCGAAGCCCGCATCCACGGCGGCGCGACTCGCGCCCACCTCGGCACCCAGTACCTCGGCCAGCTCGTGCACCAGGGCGAAGTTCTCCTTCGAGCCCATGCCGTAGCCGCCCGCCACGATCACGCCGGCGCCCTTGATGTCGATCTTGCGCTCCTCGATCTGGCGGTCGAGGATCTTCACCGCCAGGTCGGCGTCCGTCACATACTCCTTCCAGTCGATGGCCTTCACCTCGCCGGCGCCCGGCTTCGCGGCCGCCTCCTTGCGCATCACGCCCTCGCGGACGGTGGCCATCTGCGGACGGTGGTCGGGATTGACGATCGTGGCGATGATGTTGCCGCCGAATGCCGGACGGATCTGGTACAGGAGCCCCGTGTAGCCCTTGCCCGTCTTGGGGTCGGCGTGGTCGCCGATCACCAGCTGGGTGCAGTCGGCCGTGAGGCCGCTGTGCAGCGCCGACGACACGCGCGGCGCGAAGTCGCGGCCTACGGGCGTGGCGCCGAAGAGTACGATCTGGGGCTGCTCGCGGCGGATCAGACCGCACATCACGGCCGTGTGGGGCAGCGTGCGGAACGGATTGAAGATCGGATCGTCGGCCGTCCACACCGTGTCGGCGCCGTAGCGCGCCAGCTCCTTCTCCAGGCCGGCGAGGCCCTCGCCGATGGCTACGGCTTCGAGTTTCACGCCGAGCGTGTCGGCCAGCTCGCGGCCCTTGGTCAGCAGTTCGAGGCTCACGTCGGCGATCGCCCCGTTTTCGAGTTCGATATATACGAATACGTTATTCATTCTCAGGCAGTATTAACCGAGCGTGTGGCTCGCGATGAGTTCGACCATCAGTTCATTAATGTCGCAGTCCGCGGCGGTGAGCTTCCGGGCCTCCTTGGCCTGGAAAACGACGTTCTCGATCTTCTTCACCTTCGTGGGCGAACCGGCCAGACCCAGCTGCTGCGGATCGGGATCGACGTCGGCGGCGCCCCACTCCACGATGCGCAGGTAGTCGCGCGACGCGGCCATGCGGGCATTCTCGCTCTCGGGAGCCGCAGCAGCCTCCGAAGCCGTGAGCGCATACTTGTATTTCATGATGCGCCGTGCGTTGCGCGGGCGGCACTCGGCGGCCGACGCATTGACGGTCATGACCATCGGTACGGGAGCCTCCACGACCTCCATGCCGTGGTCGAGGCGGCGGCGGATGACGAGGCTCTCCTCCTTCAGTTCGAGCACCTCCTCGGCATAGGTCACCTGGGGCAGGCCGAGCTTCTCGGCCACCTGGGGACCGACCTGCGCCGTGTCGCCGTCGATGGCCTGGCGGCCGGCGACGATCACGTCGGGAGCGATCCTGCGCAGCGCGCACGACAGCGCATAGGAGGTGGCGAGCGTATCGGAGCCCGCGAACTCGCGGCCCGAGAGCAGGTAGCCGCCGTCGGCTCCGCGGAACATGGCGTCGCGCACGATGTCGGCCGCACGCTGCGGTCCCATCGTC
>VSOO01000107.1:5092-5435 GCA_009774895.1 Alistipes sp.
GAGTCAGCACGTGCACCGTAGCGCCCTCGCAGCGGTCCTTCATCCGCAGGGCCAGCTCCAGTGCATTGAGGTCTTCGGGATTGAAGATCGCGGGGAGGGCCGCACGATTCACCGTGCCTTCGGGAGTCATGGCGTCCTTGCCCACGTTGCGGGTATCGGGCACCTGCTTCGCCAGCACGACAATTTTCAACTGTTTTTTCATATCGTTCAAGTTACTGAGTTACAATTTTCGGACATCCCGCACCGCGGCCTGCGGCAGCCGCAGGCGTTTGCGGACCGCGGTCCGCAATCGGGATGCGATGCGTATTTCCTATCTTACGACGGTCTCCGAACGGTCGGGACC
>VSOO01000108.1 GCA_009774895.1 Alistipes sp.
GTTCCCTTTTCACGCCGACGTAGTCTACGGCAAGATAGTGCCGGTAATCGAGGCTCTCGCGCAGGAATTCGGCCCATGCGGACTGGAGGTCGCCCAGCACGTAATCGTCGTTCAGCCACGGTTCACCGACCAGCTGATCGAAAGGTATGGCGCAGGATGCCCGCAGATTGCGCTCCACGGCGGCCACGTCGCCATAGTCGGCCGGCGTGGCGAGCAGCGCGATCAGCTGCCCCTCGGCCACGTGCGCGCCGTTCGCGACGCACACGGTGTCGAGCAGTCCGTCGTAGCGGACCGCAAGATCCGACGGCGCATTGAGCGTGGTGATGGTTACGGGCGCCTCCACGATTCGCGGATACTTGATGACGTAACACCCCAGGACGATCAGGGCGAGAATCACGAACAGGACCGTTATGCCCCAACGCACGACCCACGACGGCGCCTTGCCCAGGATCGCCTGGGCCTCCTCGCTGTAAAAGTGTTCTCTCTGCGGCATGGTAAAAGGTTAAAATTTACTGTTGTTGCATTCCCCGCATCGGACGTCGAAGCATCTGTCGGGATTTTCATAATATGCGGAATGACGCCTGTGAAAGCCGTCGAAGGCCGATGTCTTGCGGAAATCATTCAAATAAGCGGCAAAAGTCCTGAAGGAGTGTTCCGGCCATCGGGCTTCGAGTCCGTTAATTTCCGAAACATCGGCGTCTTTTCCGATGCATGCGTTACCATTTCTTGTTTCCAGAAACGCAGCAGTGTTCGGAACCGCATCGTGGCTCACACCGTATTTGCCCCGGAGTTCACTGACGCAGGAGGTCAGTTCCCCAGCTCCAACTGGTTCTTCACCAGCTCGTAGTAATAGCCCCGCCGGGCCGTGAGCTCCTCGTGCGTGCCCTGCTCGACGATGCGGCCGCGGGCAAGCACGACGATGTTGTCCGCACGCTTCACCGTCGAGAGGCGGTGCGCGACGATGACCACCGTCTTGCCCTCGAAAAGCGTCTCCAGCCGCTCCATGATCGTACGTTCGTTATTGGCGTCGAGCGAGTTCGTGGCTTCGTCGAAAAAGAGGTAGCGGGCATTCCGATAGGCCGCGCGGGCGATCAGCAGGCGCTGTTTCTGTCCGGTGCTCAGCCCGTGGCCGTCGGCTCCGATCCGCGTGTTGAAGCCCAGCGGCAGGGAGTCGATGAAGGACCCGATGTTGGCGACCTCCACCGCACGGCGCACCCGATTCATGTCGGGTATTTCGTCCGACACGGCGATATTGTTCGCGATCGTGTCGGAGAAAACGAAACTCTCCTGCATGACCGTGCCGCATGCCCGGCGCCAGCACGACGCGCTGTACTGCGACACCTTGCGGCCCCCGAGCAGCACTTCGCCCGCGACGGGAGGGTAGAAGCCGAGCATCATTTTGAGCAGCGTCGTCTTGCCGCTTCCGCTCTCGCCGACGATGGCCGTCACCTTGTCGTGGGGTATCGTCAGCGTGATCCCGTCCAGCACGCGCGCCGAATGCGGCCCTTCGTACTGAAAGACCGCGTCCCGGAACTCGATGTCCGCATCGCGGGGAATGTCGCGGATCAGAAATCCGTCCTCGGGCTCCTCGTCGGGCTTCTCGCGGATTTCGTTGAGCCGCTCCAGCGAGATTTTGGCGTCCTGCGAGGCCTGCACGAAGCCGATGAACTGCGAAATCGGCGCGTTCAGCTGTCCGATGATGTACTGCATGGCCATCATCATGCCGAGCGTCATGTCGCCCTCGATGACGGCATTGGCCGCAAGAAAGGAGATGACTACGTTCTTGGTCTGGTCGATGAACATGCCGCCGACCTCCTGTGTCTGTCCGAGCGTCAGGCTCTTGATCGACACGCGGAACAGCCGGGCCTGTATGCGCTCCCACTCCCAGCGCTTCTGCTTCTCGCAGTTGTTGAGCTTTATGTCCTGCATGCCGCCGATGAGCTGCACGATGTTGCTCTGATTGTCGGCCGACTCCTGGAAACGCATGTAATCCAGCTTGCGCCGGCGCTTGAGAAAGAGCAGCACCCAACCCGTGTAGAGGGCGCTGCCCAGCAGAAATACGCCCAGGATGACCGGGTCGTACCCGGCCATGACGGCACCGTAAA
Source organism: Alistipes sp. (assembly GCA_009774895.1). Classification (GTDB taxonomy): domain Bacteria; phylum Bacteroidota; class Bacteroidia; order Bacteroidales; family Rikenellaceae; genus Alistipes. The sequence goes on from VSOO01000108.1 coordinate 2,106, forward strand.
TCAGGAGCGACACGGTGGCCATGGCGATGCTGAGCAGCGAGCCGGTCAGAAAGGTCTGAATGCGGTTGTAGTCGCCGATGCGCTGCATGATGTCGCCGACCATCTTCGTGTCGAAGAACGCGATCGGCAGACGCATCAGCTTCGAAAGGAAGTCCGAGATGAGCGATATGCTGATCCGCGTGGTCATGTGGAGCATGAGCCACGAACGGATCAGGTTGTTGGTCGTCTGCCCGAACGTCAGCACGACCTGCGCGATCAGGATCATCGCCACGAACGACAAGTCGCCCGTGCCGATGCCGGTATCCACGACCGACTGGGTGAGGAAGGGGAGAATAAGGCTCAAAACCGCCGCCACACCCATGGCCAAAGCGAGTTGCAGCAGGTAGCCTCCGTAGGGGCGGAGGTAGCGCAGCAGCGAGCCGAAACCCAGACGGCGGTCTTCGTCGCCCTTCTCGTCGTAAAACTCGGGCCTGGGCTCCAGCAGCAGGGCGATGCCCTGCCCGGCCGCGCCGGAACGCACGCCGCCGCGCGGGTCCGCAGGGGCGTCGCCGGCGGCCGGGAGCCACGACCGGAGGAACTGCTCCTCGGTGTAGCACAGCAGCCCCGACGCGGGGTCGGAGACATGAACGCGCCATCCTCCGCGCGACCGTGCGATCTTGTAAACCACGACGAAGTGGCGCTGGTTCCAATGCACGATGCAGGGCAGTGTCACCTCCTCGCGCAGCTGCCGCCATGTGAGTTTCACGCCGGCCGTACGGAACCCGATGCCCTCGGCCGCATCGCTGATGCCGAGCAGCGACACGCCTTCGCGCGTGATGTGACAAAGTTCGCGCAGCCGCTGCAACGAATAACGGCGTCCGTAATACGCCGCCACGATCCTCAGACACGAAGGGCCGCAGTCCATCGCGTCGAGCTGGGTAAAATGGGGAAACTTCATTCGGTATTCCGTATTGGGTACAGGATCCGCGCCTCGGACGGGCGATGCGATCCCTCAGGTCTTTCTCAGAAACGGAAACCGGAGTTTCGGACTCCGGTTTCCATGCCGCCGCACTCCGCGAATCAATCGTTCCGCTTCATGCCGTGCTTCAGGAACAGATACTGGGCGGAGGTAAAGAGCACCGCGCGGCAGACCACGATCGCCCCGTAGATCGCCCATAATCCGAAGCCGTTGTCCGGAGCGCAGATCCTCAGCAGCGAGAAGAACAGTTCGATGAAGAAATATTCGATGCACACGCGCGACAGCAGGCGGATGACGTCGTTCACGTTATACACGAATTCGAGACGCTCGACCCATTCTTTATTGCTCACGGGGCTGTATCTGCTGAAACCCAGGATTCCGGTCGAGACGAATTCACAGGCTGCCAGCACTGCGGCTGCCAGCACCGTACCGAGAAAAGGTAAAGTTGCAATCATACGGCAAAAAGTTTAGAGGTTTATATAACAAATATACGAATTCAAATCCTTAAAAACAAACGGATTCGAAGTTTTTCTCACACTCACCCGACGCTTCGTGCGACCCCGGACCATGGCACCGACACGGCACGCGTCAGGAGCCACCTTGCCCGCTTATGATCCGCAGCGCCGTTTCGAGCGCTTCGTCCCGTCCCGCCGCGATGCCCTCAAAGGTCGGCTCCACCACCCGGTCGAGCCTGACGCCCAGGCGGTTCACGGGCGTGCGGCGTCGGCGACCCGGGGCAGGAGTTCGAAGAGTTCGCAGTCGGCATCGAACCGCTCACCGGCAAATGCCGGATGATGGTATTTCACGAATCCCCGCACCCGGCCCAGCACCACCAGAATTCCGTGCGCGGCGCTGTCGATCCGCATGCGGTCGAAGCCCGAGCCATGCGCATAATCGGCATAGCGATCGGGCTGCGAACCGCAGGATCCAAGCGCGCAAAGCGCACAGAGAAAAACGATCGCCTCTTTTTTCATCATTCGAATCGGCGCAGCGTACGGATACGGGGCCGGGCCGGAACGCCCGGAAACAGGAACCGACAGACCGGACAGACTTCTCCCCGCAACACTCAATGCAGCATAAAGAAACGCATCCACTGGTCCGATTTCGGATCGTTCGCGAGCGCGGCCAGCAGCATCAGCCCGATTCCGGCGATGCCCTCCAGGAGACCGTATTCGCGCTTCCATCCGCCGTACTCCTCGCCATGCCATGCGCCGTAGCCGGCCAGGCCCTCCTCAAGGCGGCCCATCCTCAGGGTTTCGCCGATCCAGTAATCGCGGGTTTCCGCGAACAGGGTTTCGCCCGTCTGCCCGTACATGTAGTGGTACATGAGGGCGACGCTCGCGGCACCGTGGCACAGGCCCGCATCGAAGATTCCGTTGGGCGCAAGCTCGCGCCGCCGGGAGGTGCCGCGCAGCACCTCCAGCGCCTTCGCGCACCAGCGGTCGTTGCGCAGCGCACGCCCCGCCTGCCACAGCGCTGCGGCCACGCCCAAGTCGCCGTAGCACCAGCCCAGACGGCTGAAATAGACCGGATGCTCGGGATCATTCTCCAGGGACTGACCGGGAAAGAAGTTCCCGTAGCGCTGCGGGTCGATCTCCTGCGACAGAATGTACTCGCATGCACCCGTCACGATGCGGTCGCGCCGTGCGCGGTCGATGCCCGCGCCGTCCGCACGGCTCAGCACGGAGACGATGCTCGACATGCCGTGCGACAGGCAGATGTTGTAGCCGGTTCCCCGGTCCGTGCCTAGGCTCGACACCCACTTCCATGCCGTGCCCGTCTTTTCCGCCGTCCGCTCCAGCGCCTCCAGCGCACGGTTCACGAACGGGGTGTCGTCGAGGTAATACGCAACCACGCCCAGACCGCCGTGGAGGTAGTCGTAGTTCTCGCTCAGGATGCCCTGCATCGCGAAGTTTCGCAGTACCTCACGGTAGTGATTCTCCACATCGGAGCAGTCCACCTCCAGCAGCCCCCGGCCCCCGAGGTAGCGCAACCCCTCCAGCGCCCCGGTCAGGCCGCCGCAGTAGGTGAGCATCCCGACCTCGGAGGTCAGCTGCTCGAAATAGTTTTCGAGGAATCGCTCCAGAACGGCCTCCTTCGCCGGGTCGGGAAACGCCCGCAGGAAGTGTTCGCAGAAGACGATGACTCCCGTCTTTCCGGCCAGCACACCGACGCCCTCCGCGTCCAGCCGCCCGGCCTCCATATCCCGGAACAGCACGTCGGCTATTTCGCGGATCTTATGTTCGATTTGCATTTTCATGGCATTCGTTTTTCAGTTCCGACACGTTTCGTCCGCGCCACCGACGACTCGAAATATTTGCTCAGAAAGTCATAAACCACCAGTTCGAACTGTCTGTTGCC
>VSOO01000109.1:0-1309 GCA_009774895.1 Alistipes sp.
CGCCATGGCGCGATAGGTCGGTGTAGGATACTCGCGATCTGTTCGAGCGCATGCGTCGCGGCGAGTTCGCCGACGGCGAGAAGGTGTTGCGCGCCAAGATAGACATGGCGCACCCCAACATGCTCTTCCGCGACCCGATCATGTACCGTATAATCCATGCCGAACACCACCGCACGGGCGACAAGTGGTGCCTCTACCCGATGTACGACTTCGCCCACGGCCAGAGCGACTCGATCGAGCGGATCACCCACTCGATCTGCACGCTCGAATTCGACGTGCACCGCCCGCTCTACGACTGGTTCATCGAGGCGCTCGACATTTTCCCGTCGCATCAGTACGAGTTCGCGCGCCTGAATCTGACCTACACCATGATGTCGAAGCGCAAGCTGCTCAAGCTCGTGCAGGAGGGCGTGGTGATGGGGTGGGACGACCCCCGCATGCCGACGATCTGCGCGTTGCGCCGCAAAGGCTATACTCCGGCGTCGGTGCGCGCTTTCGCCGAGATGGTGGGCGTGGCCAAGCGCGACAACGTAATCGACCTGGGCAAGCTGGAGTACTGCGTGCGCGAGGACCTGAACCGCACGGCCGAGCGCCGCATGGCGGTGCTGAATCCGCTGAAGGTGGTCATCACCAACTACGAGGAGGGCCGCAAGGAGTTCTTCACCGCCGTGAACAACCCCGAGGACGAGGCGGCCGGCACGCGTCAGGTACCCTTCTCGCGCGAGATTTACATCGAGCGCGACGACTTCATGGAGGAGCCTCCCAAGAAGTTCTTCCGTCTGGCCCCGGGCGGCGAGGTGCGGCTGCGCTACGCCTACCTGATCCGCTGCGAGGAGGTGGTGAAGGATGCCGAGGGCAACGTCACGGAGTTGCGCTGCACCTACGACCCCCAGTCGGGCGGCGGTTCGTCGAGCGACGGACGCCGCGTGAAGGGCGTGATCCACTGGGTGTCGGCCGAGGATGCCGTGAAAGCCGAGGTGCGCCTGTTCAATCCGCTCTTTACCAAGGCCGATCCCGACGACGCGGAGGAGGGCCGGACGTGGGAGGACAACCTCAATCCCGAGTCGATGGTGCGCATCGAGGGCCTGCTGGAGCCTTCGCTCCGCGAGGTGCCCGTGGGGCGCGCCGTGCAGTTCGAGCGCGTGGGGTATTTCTGTCCCGACACCGACTCCACGCCCGAACGTCCGGTGTTCAACCGCACGGTGACCCTCAAGGATTCGTGGGCCAAGATCAATAAGTAGCGGCTCCGTCGGTCTGCGGGCCGTCGGATCGAACGACAGAGCCCGTCGGGATTATTCCCGACGGGCTC
>VSOO01000109.1:1319-5423 GCA_009774895.1 Alistipes sp.
GTCGGGGGGCCGTGGCGGGCGGCGCGGCGGGGTGGCGGGGGCGCGGGGGGGGCATGGGGGGCGGGCGGGCGGGCGCCGCCACCCACCCCCCCGGGGGGTTTAATCCCCCCGGGGCTCGGGGGTGCGCACGGGGCGGGGCCGGCCCCGCCGCCGCGATCAATAGTCGATGTCGATGAGGTTGAATTTCGAATCGAAAGTCAGCTCCACACGGTCGGACAGTTTCGCCTCGTACTCCCGGCGCTCTTTTTCGATCTTCACGACCGAGGCATCGGGGTGGTGGGTTTTCACGTATTCGAGAATCGGCGCGGGGATAACGGCGGCCGGTACTGCGGAGGATTTGCACTCGACCTGTTTCCAATCGCCCTTGCCGTCGAATTCGACCTGGCAGCCGTCGGTGAAGATCACTTCGTAGCTCTTTTGCAAGAATTCCGTCTCCTCTTTGGCCAGGGCGATCGTGCGGTCCGGGAAGTGCCGTTCGATGAATCGCTGTGCCGGCTCGGGCAGGCGGCTCGCCTGAATGGGGCGGTCGTTGTCGGCGTGGGCGACGGCCGCAATGAAGAGGAAGAGGCAGGTCAGAAGATTCTTTGACTTTTTCATAATCATTTGTTTAAAGGTTTTGTTTCCCGTATCCGTCGTGGCGGCTGCGGCATTCCGCCCTATGTCGCCCCGTGCCGCATGCCGGCATGCTGTTCGGGGAGGCTCGTCCGGGTGTCGCCCGTTCGCCCGGGTCATCGTTCCAGCGGACTGTCGGGCTCGCGGGCCATGACCATGTAGAAGAGGCGGTCGAGCAGTGCCGGCGCGAACTTCTTGACGAAGTGCGTGGCGCGTCCTTCGGCCTCCATCAGGCAGAGCCGGCGGCGGTGGAGGATGCCCCGCGCGACGATCCGCGCCACCTGCTGCGGCGTCATCATCTTCTCCTCGTTGCGGGGCGTGGCGCCCTGCTGCGAGCCGTCGGCCGTGAGGGCCGAGAAGCGGACGTTCGACGCCGTGAATCCCGGGCAGGCGATCATCACGTGCACCCCTTTGCGGAGGTTCTCGATGCGCAGGGTCTCCAGGAATCCCGTCATGGCGTATTTCGATGCCGAGTAGCCCGTGCGGCCCGGCAGGCCGTGCAGGCCGGCGACCGACGACACGCCCACGACGGAGCCGCGCGACTGCTGGAGGTAGGGCAGAGCGTACTTGCAGCAGTTCACCGTGCCCCAGAAATTGACGTCCATCAGCCGGTGGAGCACCGCGAGGTCCACGTCGTCGAAGAGCGCGCGCATCGAGATGCCGGCGTTGCAGACCAGCACGTCGATGCCGCCGAATTCGCGCACGGCGGTCTCGACGAGCGCCTCGCACTCTTCCGGCCGCACGATGTCGGCCGCGCACCACGCGGCTGCGCCGCCCGCACGGCGGATTTCGTCGGTCAGGCGTTCCAGTTTCTCGGCGCTGCGGGCGCCCAGCACCACGCGGGCTCCGCGGGCGGCGTATTCGCGGGCCATGGCTTCGCCGATGCCCGACGAGGCGCCCGTGATGACGATGGTTTTGTTCTTCAGACTTTTCATATCGGGTCGTTAGCTTGTTTTCGGTCGTCCGTCGGCTCGGGGGCGTCCGGAATTTCGATTTGCAGCGTGTCCCACGCCGGATGCACGCGGGGCGGAAGGCGGAGCGCCGCCTCGGCGTGCAGGCCGATCTCGTGGGACATGTGCGTGAGGTAGGCCTCGCGCGGTCCGATGCGGCGGATCAGCTCCAGCGCCTCCTCCACATCGAAGTGCGAGTCGTGGGGCGCGAAGCGCAGGGCATTGACCACCAGCACCTCCACGCCGTGGAGCTTGCGCTCCTCCGCCGGGTCGATGGTTTTGAAGTCGGTGAGGTAACCCAGGCTGCCGATGCGGTATCCCGTCACCTCGAAGCGCGGCGAGTGGTGCCCCGCCACGGGTACGATCCGTGTGCCGGCCGCACGGAACGGCTCGGAGGGGTCGATCGTGCGGAGCGTCAGCTCGGGCACGCCGCGGTATTTGTCCGCGGCGAAAGCGTAGTCGAAATCCTTGCGCACGACATCCAGCGTACGGGCCGTGCCGTAGATGTCCACGCTCCGCACCGTGGGGTAATCGACGAAGTTGAAGGCCCGCACGTCGTCCAGGCCGCCCGTGTGGTCCTTGTGCTCGTGCGTGAGCAGGATGGCGTCGATGCGCCGCACGCCCGTGCGTAGCATCTGCTGCCGGAAGTCGGGGCCGGCGTCGATGACGATCCGTGCGTCGCGCGTCTCGACCATCGCCGCGGTGCGCAGGCGGTTGTCGCGCGGGTCCTGCGAGGTGCAGACCGCGCAGCGGCAGCCGATGACGGGAACGCCCTGCGAGGTGCCCGTGCCCAGAAAGGTGAGTTTCATGCGGACAAATGTACGAAAAAAAGGTCCGAAGCGCTTCGGACCTTTCGAAAATGTTTCTCTTGCCGCCGGGCTTTTTTCCGCCATGCGGCACCCGGTCGGGCGCTGCGGGCGGAAAAGCTCCGGGGCGGTTACATCGCCTGCTCCACGTTCCACACGAAGGCGCGCGAGCCCTGCATGTGCGTCGCGGCGTCCAGCTCGCGGAAGGCGGCGAGCAGCGGTGCGACCTGCGTGTCGTCCACGATGGCCAGCAGCGAGGTGTTCATCGAGGGCCATGCGTGCGTGCCGTAGTGGGGTTCGCCGTCGAACGAGCCGCGGCCTTCGGTCAGGGCCCAGCGGGTGAAGCCGCGGATGCCCTGTTCGTCGAGGATGCGGTTCACGCGGTCGGTGAGCGCCTGGTTGTATGAATAGAATACTGCTTTCATTGCGTTGCGGGTTTAGTGGTTCGACGATTGGTGCTGCACGGCCAGGCGCGCTGCCTTTTCGCGCTCCTTGCGCTGCGCGCGGTTCACGAGGATCGAGTAGAGCACCGGCACGATGAAGAGCGTGAGCAGCGTCGAGCAGGTCAGGCCGCCGATTACGGCGATGCCCATCGGCTGCCACGTCTCGGAGCCGGCACCCGTGCCGATCGCCAGCGGAAGCATGCCCAGCACGGTGGTGAACGAGGTCATGAGCACGGGGCGCAGACGGCTCTTGCCGCCGGCGATCACCGCGTCGAAGACGCCCGAGCCGCGCTCGATCAGCAGGTTCATGTAGTCCACCATCACGATGCCGTTCTTCGTGACGATGCCCACCAGCATGATGGCGCCGATCAGGGCGATGAGCGACAGCGGCGTGGAGGTCATCCACAGGGCCAGGAAGACGCCCGTGAAGGCGAACGGTATGGTGAACATGATGATGAACGGGAACTTGAGCGACTCGAACTGCGTGGCCATGACGATGTAGACCAGGATGACGATCAGTCCGAAGAGCGTCAGCAGGTCGGCGAAGGCGTCGCCCTGGTCCTCGACCGTACCGCCCACTTCGAGGTCGATGCCGTCGGGTGTGGGGTATTCTGCGATCAGGCGGTTCACCTCGGCCACCACCTCGCCCAGCGCCACACCCTCGCCCAGCGACGACTTCACGCTGATGACACGCTGGCGGTTCTCGCGCTCGATCATCGGTGCGGCGAACTCTTCCACCACGCTGCCCACCTCCTTGAGTTTCACGGGGCGGCCCTGCGCGTTGTAGAGCGTGATGTTCTCAATGTCCTCGATGCGCGTGCGGTGCGGCTCGGCGTAGCGTACCACGATGTCGTACTCGTCGCCGTCCTCGCGGTATTTCGAGGCTACCAGGCCGTCGATGCGGTTGCGCACGGCCTGCGATGCCGTGGCGCTGTTCATGCCGTAGTACGACAGGCGGTTGCGGTCGAAGACCACGTTGTACTCGGGGCGCAGTTCGTCGCGCGAGAGCTGCACGTCGCGCGTGCCGGGAATGGCTTCGAGCTTCTTCATCAGGTCGTGGGCCACCTCGTTCGAGAGGTCCATGTCGTAGCCGAAGACCTTGATGTCCACGGTGCTCGAACCGCTCATGCTGCCGGTCTGACCGCCGGGCGTCACGGTGTACTCGCGCACCTCGGGGATGCGGTCGAGCTCCTCGCGCAGCAGGTCGGAGATGGCGTAGATCGAGCGGTCGCGCGTGTCGATGTCCGACAGACGCATGTTGTAGTTGATGATGTGCGAACCGGTGGTCTGCAT
>VSOO01000011.1 GCA_009774895.1 Alistipes sp.
CCAATGCAAAAATGATGTTACGTTTGATATTCATAATTGGGTGCGTTTGAAATTCTACACCCAAATATACACCCAATATTTGGGATAGCAAAAGGCATTTAGAAAGATTTAGATTTACTCTACACTTTGAATTGTATGTGATTATCAGCGTTTTGCGGTTTTATGATATTTCTTGAAAGTATAGATTCGAGAGCCTCCCTCTCCGCCGAAGCCCGCGATTCCAGTGGGCGGAATCCGCAAGATCAATGTCTTGCGGATTTTTTTGTGTCCTGTCCAGTCGTATTCTTCCTCTTTGGGGAGCGGGCCGCAGCCTCCCCCGGCGGACTGCCGAGTATCCGTCGCCCGAGGAAAGCCGCATCCGCGGTGCGGACAAATTCGGAGCGGTATGATGTCGCCGGAGGCTCGCCGAGCAGAAGCGGCGGACGTGCATCGGGACTTCGGAGTAGTATCGACGTCGTTGAAGGACGTCGGCAGTTCGCCGCCCCACGAGCTCGAACTCCACATGGACCGCGTGCAGCAGGCGGCACGGATAATCGAAAGCTGCGCCGCATGCAGGCTCGAACTCTACGAGGAGCTCAGCGGGAAGCGGTAGCTTCCGAACGCAACGATTTCGCCCCTGCCGGAAAAGGTCCGGCAGGGGCGATTTCATGTTTGCGGCGCACGGGCTCAGCGCATCCGGCGCCGGAACTCGGCGCAGACGACGCCCGCGGCCATGGCCACGTTGAGCGACTCGGAGCCCGCACGGTCGGCGGGGAAAGGCGGGATGTAGAGGCGCCGCGTAATGCCGGCGGCGGTGGCGGGACGCACGCCGCGGCCTTCGTTGCCCATGACGACGATGCCTGCGGGCGTGAGGTCGGCGCGGTAGAGGTCTTCGCCGTCGAGAAAGGTGCCGTAGACGGGGATGCCGGCGGCGGCGTGCGCGGCCAGGTAACGCCCGAGGTCGGTGTAGTGGACCCGGACGCGCAGTATGGCGCCCATGGTGGCCTGCACGACCTTCGGGTTGAAGCAGTCGGCCGTGGCTTCGGAGCACACGATGTCGCCGATGCCGAACCAGTCGGCGAGGCGGATGATGGTGCCCATGTTGCCGGGGTTCTGCACGTCGTCGAGCGCCAGCACGAGTCCGGCCGCGGGGTCGGCGCTCCGCAGGTCGCGGTGCGGCATGCGCACCAGGGCCAGCGAGCTGCCGGGGGTCTTGAGGTGCGAGAGGCGTTCCATCTCCTTGGGGCTCACGGGAGTGACCTCGGGGCCCGAGAAGAGGCCGTCGAGCGCGTAGATGCGTTCGATGCGGAGGTCGGAGGCCCGCAGCTCGCGGATCAGCTTCTCGCCTTCGGCGAGGAAGAGTCCCGTCTCGGTGCGGGCCCGCTTGTCGGCCAGCGAGCGCACGAGTTGTATTTCGGATTTCGTAATCATCGTTTTCTCACGTTCATTCGGGGTTCGATGCGGTAGGTTTCGCCCTCGCAGGCGGGGTCGGTGGCGGGAAAGAGCGTGCGGGCTTCGGCGGCCAGGGCTTCGGCGTCCTTGTAGCGCGACGAGAAGTGTCCGATCAGCAGGCATCCCGCACCGGCCGCGAGGGCCGCTTTCGCCGCGTCGTGCGTGGTCGAGTGCCCCCGCTCGCGGGCGAGGCGGCTTTCGGCCGCGGCGTAGGTCGCCTCGTGGTACATCAGATCGACGCCTGCGCACAGCGCCGCGGCCTTGGCCGAGCGGTTCGTGTCCGAGAGGTAGGCGTAGGCACGGGGCGCATGGGGCCGGTAGGCCACGGCGTCGTTGGGCAGCACCTCGCCCGTGTCGAGCACGAGGTCCTCGCCCCGCTTCGCGGCCGTGATCTGGGCGATGGAGAGTCCGTAGCGCGCGATGGCCTCCTTGTCGGCATTGAGGGCGGGCGCCTTCTCGCGGAAGAGGAATCCGGCGGTGGGTACACGGTGGCGCAGCGGCACGGACCACACCTCCAGCGTGCGGTTTTCGAACAGCAGGGCGTGTTCCGTGGTGCGCACCTCGTGCCACACGGGTTCGTAGGGCAGGTCGGAGTCGAAAAAGCGCAGGTGCGCCTCCAGCATCTCGCCGAAGGGCGCCGGGGCGTAGATCGGCAGCGGCGTGCGCCGGCCGTAGAGGCCCAGCGTGGATAGCAGCGGAAAGAGCCCGTAGACGTGGTCGCCGTGGAGGTGCGAGATGAAGACCGCACGCAGCTTCAGGGGGTTGATGCCGCAGCGCACGAGCTGCTGCTGCACCCCCTCGCCCGCATCGACCAGGTAGTACTGTTCGCGGAAGTTCACCGCCTGGGCCGAAGGGTGGCGCGAAGCGGTGGGTTTGGCCGAGGCCGAGCCGAGTATGGTGACGCTGAAGTTCAAGTCGTTATTTTCTGTATTTTATGAAGGTCGCTTCGAGGCGTTCGGTTGTGCGCGACTCCACGGATTCGGTGCGCGTGCGGGTTTCGTTGCCCTTGGTGTCGCGCACGGTCTCCTCCGTGCTCGTGCGGGTCGGCTCCTGCACGAGGCGGCGGATGCCGGTGAAGACGATGGCGTCGGCACCCGTCTCGCGGGCACGCCGCTCGATTGCCGTCTGGGCGTCTTCGAGGGTTTTGAACATCCTGGGCTCCGCCTCGATGCGGCCCATCGTCTCGTAGGCGCAGGGCACATCCTCCCAGGCGGCGTAGATCTCCGGCGCCTCGGTCGCGGGGTAGCGCTTGCCGATGTAGTTCGTGGTGACGCCGCAGGAGAGCAGCGTGAGGGCTGTGCTTGCGGCCAGGATCGTTTTTTTCATGGTGCGGTGTATTTCGTTGCGGCCATGCGTACGCTGCCGGGTGCTGCCGGATACTGCCGGGCATTGCCGGAGTGGCATGCGGCCGGTGTGTTTCGCCGCGGCCTATCCGAAAGAGCCGGGCGGAGTCGCTCCGCCCGGCTCCTGTTCGGAGTGCCGTTTGCTTAGCGCAGCAGGAAGCGCTCGCAGTCGAGGGCGGCCATGCAGCCCGAACCTGCGGCGGTGATGGCCTGGCGGTAGTGCGGGTCCTTCACGTCGCCTGCGGCGAAGACGCCCTCGACCGAGGTTTTCGACGTGCCCGGCTCGACCTTGATGTAGCCCTCGGCGTCCAGTTCGAGCTGACCGGCGAAGAGCTCGGTGTTCGGGTGGTGGCCGATGGCCAGGAAGAAGCCCGCGATGTCGATGCGCGTCTCCGTGCCGTCGGCGCCGCGCAGCAGGGCGCCCGTCACACCGCTCTCGTCGCCCAGCACCTCCACGGTGTTGTGCTCGAACATCACCTTGATGTTGGGGGTGTTGAACACGCGCTCCTGCATCGCCTTCGAGGCGCGCAGGAAGGGCTTGCGCACGATCAGGTAGACCTGGCGGCAGAGCGATGCCAGGTAGGTGGCCTCCTCGCACGCCGTGTCGCCGCCGCCGACCACGGCCACGTCCTTCTTGCGGTAGAAGAAGCCGTCGCACGTGGCGCAGGCGCTCACGCCCTGACCGCGGTACTTCATTTCGGAGGGCAGGCCGAGGTACTTGGCCGAAGCGCCGGTGGCTACGATGAGCGACTCGGCCACGATCTCCTTCTCGCCGTCCACGGTCACGCGGAACGGACGCGACGAGAGGTCTACGTGCGTGATGTTGCCCTTGCGGATGTCGGCGCCGAAGCGCTCGGCCTGGCGGCGGATGTCGGCCATCATCTGGTTGCCGTCCACACCCTCGGGGTATCCCGGGAAGTTCTCGATCTCGGTGGTCGTCGTGAGCTGGCCGCCCGGCTCGATGCCTTCGTAGAGCACGGGGCTGAGGTTCGCACGCGAGGTGTAGATTGCGGCGGTGAAGCCCGCGGGGCCGCTGCCGATGATGAGGGTTTTTACTGTCTCCATAGTGGTTGTTTTTTTATTTTAGGTTGATTCCTTCATTTTCGGTTTCGGGGATCCGGCTCCGCGGGGCGAAGTCGCTCGTGCGGTTGCCTTCGTAGTCGAATTCCGCCCACAGACCCTCGTGCCGCACGAGCGTGCGGTTCGTGTCGGGGTCGTACTCCACGATTTCGTAGCGGGGCTCGATCACGTAGCGCCCCGTCTTGTCGATCAGACCCATGCGTCCGTCGTGCAGCGTGACGGCGGCGCGCCCTTCGCGGAAGTCGTCGGCCCACAGATACTGCGCCGGGATGACCGGACGGTTTTGCAGGTCCACGTAGCCGTAACCCGCCTCGTCCTCCACGCAGACCAGCTGTTCGAAAGCGTTGCCCGTCCAGATGTGCCCCGCGAACCGCTCGCCGGACGAATAGGCCGCCTCCGTGTCGTGCACCCGGGGCTGCGCGCCGCCGCCGGCCCGGCGGCGAACCAGGTCGCGGAGCGCACCGAGCGCCTCGGCATCGGCGCCGAAGCCCGTGCGGGCGTAGTGGTAGCGAATCGGGATCAGGCGGCCGCGGTGCCAGCGCAGGTTCTCCGCCTTGAGGTTGCGGTGCGAAAGGTCGAGGCGTCGCAGCTCCTCCTCCAGGGCGTCGAGCGCTGCGAGGAGCGTGTCGCACGGCTCCGTGTCGAGCGCCTCGTCGAACGTGCGGCCTGCGGGCAGGTGCTGCAACACCATGTCGCAGCGGCGGTGCGTGCCTGCGGCGTCCTCGTATCGCATCTCCTCGCGCAGCAGCCGGTAGTCGGCGAGCCACTCCGAGCGCAGGGTGCCCAGGTGCGCCGCGATGCGCTCCACGGCGCTGATCGCGACCGGAGCGAGGGGCATGGCCAGGAGCCAGCGCTCCTCGCGCCATACGATCTCCGCCTCGGCGAAGCGTGCCGTGCGGCGGATGAGCGGGCGGCCGGACGCATCGGCGACCGGGCGCAGCGCCTTGAGCGCGTGCATCGAGTCTTCGGGGGCGAGCAGCGCCCGCAGGAGTGCATAGATCGTGGGTGTCATGGCGCTATTCCGTTTTTATGCTGATCGAGCCGATGTTCAGTACGGCCAGAAGTTCGGACACCGAAGCGTTGTAGCTCATGCCCCGGAACGGCGGCATGCCGCCGCCCCGCAGGTCGCGGATGTACGGCTCGAAAGGCGCGGGCATCGGGCTCGAACACTCGTAGAGCAGCTCTGCGTAGCGGCTGCCGTAGCCGGCCTCGTCGGCCGTGGGGAAGAGCAGGGCGCGCTGTCCGCAGCCCGAGGCTATGTGGATGTTGATGAGCAGCACGCTGCCGTCGTCGGTGCGGAGCGACCGTATGCGGCGGCAGATGCCGAGCAGCTCCTCGTCGTTGCAGTCCGTAGCTTCGCCGTCGGTGATGTTGAACACCACGGGCGGGAAGCTCCCGGCGTTTTCGGGCCGCTGTGTCCACTCGGCCGCAAGGTCGCGCACGTGGAGCAGGGCATCGTACATGGGGGTCTCGCCCTGGGCCTCGGGGACGATCCATGCCGGCACGGGCAGTTCGTCGAGCAGCGCGGTGCTGCCGTCCGGCAGACGGTATTCGCCCTGCACGGTCGCCGGGGCCGGGGCCATGCGGTCGATTTCGACCACCGAAAGGAACTCGGGGCGCTCGCCCAGCAGCGGCTTCACCCCGCGGCCCGCATAACCCAGCACCGCCACGTCGTAATAGTCGCGGATGCCGTCGGTGCGGCGTGCGCGTTCGGTCAGTTCGAAGAGCAGACGGTTGGCCACCTGAGCCACGGCGTCGGCTTTCCGCATGCTGCGGCCGTGGAACACGATCCGTTCGGCCATCGAGCCGGAGCAGTCGATGGCCAGGATGAAGGCCGTGCGGTGCGAGCGTGTGATGCTTTGCGTGTACATATCTTTATTCGAGGCCTCTTACGGCATGGTAGTCTTCGCGGACTTGGCCGGGATCGTCGGGGTCGGCGTCGAGTCCGTAGCTCACGGCCATCTCGATCGAGCAGTCGCGGTCGCGGTCGGCGTCGGTGGCGCGGCGCATGGCGCCGTGGGCGTTGCGGCCCGAAGCCACGGCGTCGGCCACCTCCTGCGCATCGGGCCGGTGGCCCAGCACGCCGGCCAGCAGCTCCTCGGCGTAGCTGTGGGCATAGTCGTCGTAGCGTGCGGCGAACGCGCGCAGACGGGCGTCGAACGCCGCGAAGTCGGCCACGGAGCCCCGCTCCACGTCGTCGAGCAGCTCCTCCATCGCCCGCTTGGTGACGTATTGCCCCGCGGCGTCGATCCAGCGGCCGCGGCCGTCGGCGTCGGGGCACGAGGCCCCCTTGGCCAGCATGGCGCCCAGCGAGGCCACGATGGCCTTGTTGTAGAGCGTGATGCCGCGCCGCAGCATCGTGGATTTGATGATGACTTTCTTGTGGTTGTAGGTCGCGGCGTCGGGGTCCGCCTCGGCCAGTGCGTGCAGCGTATTGACGGCCCGGACGAAGCCGCCGCACACGTAGGGGTTGTACTCCTCGAAATTGATCAGGTCTCGCCCGGCGCTCCGCTTGTCGCGTGCGGGCCACTTCTCGATGTCGCGCACGGCGCCGTAGCTCGTGAGGTTCGCGCCGGGCATGAGCATCGAGCGTCCGTCCTTCTCGATCAGGTAGGAGTAGGGGAAATCCGAGGTGTCGTGGTGGAACGAGTGGTGCCCGAGGATCATCGTGAAGGCTCCTTCGAGCGCCGGGGACATGATGTAGGCGCCGCTGGCGAACTTGCAGCCCCGCAGGTGCACCGACTGGTGCACGGCGCCGCTCTTGAAGAGGTGGTTGCTCTGGTTCGAGCCGCTGCCGGCATTGAAGAACGAGAACATGCCCGCGATGAGCAGCGACGACTTGTGGTGCGACACGGTGTAGGGTCCGGCGAAGATCGAAACCGCCTCGCCGTTCTCGCAGTGCGAGTTGGCGAAGAAGAGCGAGTCGGCCGCGGTGAATCCGTTGCTCAGGATGCAGCTTTCGCCCACGAAGCAGCGCTCGATCAGAGCGCCCCGGTCGAGCCGCGAATCCTCGGCGGCGATGAAGTGCGAGGCCTTGACGTCGATGCCGGCCTGTGCGCCGTCGCAGAGCGTGCCCTCCTCCAGCAGCGAGGCGCCGTCGATCGTCACGCGGTCGCCGATGCGCATCTCGCGGATGAAGCGCGCCCCCGCGATGCGGCAGTCTCGGCCCACGCTGCCCATCGTCGCGCGCCGCAGCTCGGCTCTGTCACGCACCATGCGCCGCATGGCCTCCTGGAACGCAGGGCGGTGGCGGTACACGGCCATGGCATAGGCCGCCTGCGCGGTCAGCGCGTCGCAGATGAGCACCGTGCGTCCGGCGCATTCGTTCATCGTGGCTACGGGCGTGCCGTTGCCGAACGTACTTTCGCGGCGGCATTCGAGCGAGGTGACCTGCCGCACGATCGACCGCTCGCCGATGCGGTAGTTGCCGACGTGCGAGTCGATGATCCGTGCGCCCGAGGCGAGTTCCACACGGCCCGTCAGACGGCTGTGCAGCAGCTGCCGGGGGTTGAAATCCTCGGAAACACGGATGCGCGACCAATCCTCGGCCGTGGTGCCGAGCGATTCGACCGTTGCGATCTCCGCGGAGGTCAGATTCCTCAGTTTCGTCATTTCGTAATCATGAATACGATGCAAAGATAGGAATTTGCGGTCAATATTCCAATTCGCCGAATTTTCCGTCGCGGCCCACGCTGCGGCGCACGCCGTCGCGCAGGACGACGGCCCGTCCGTTGCGGAAGGGTTTCACGGCCTCGCACCCCGGACAGCGGATCGCCGTGCGGCCCTCGGCGTCGATGTAGTGCCAAGTGCGGCCGAGCCGCACGGCGGCCAGCCCTTCGGTGAATTCGAACCCGCAGTCGTAGAGCGGCGGGATCGTCGGCCGATAGCCCCACAGTCCTTGCGATTCGTAAAGTTCGGGCGGCTCCGGACCCACGTGCTGCGGCGGGCGGACCGCATGGTCGAGCAGCGCCGCAAGGCGGGGCAGGCGGAGCGTGCCCGCACGCAGCAGCCGGGCGATGCGGTAGCGCAGGGCGTCGCCCTGCCGTTCGAAGAGCGCGAGGATGGCATCGAGCGCCGGATCGGCGTCGAGGCGCTGCGGGTCGATGAGCAGCGTGTCGTGCACCCCGTAGCGTTCGCGCAGCCCGGGTTCGAGAGCCAGCGCATGCAGGGCCGTGGAGATCAGCGCCGCGGGGAAGTCGTCGATGCGGGCGTCGAAGTCGGAAGCCGTGCGTGCGGGGTGCTGGAAAGCCGCGGTCCCCAGCTCGGGGCTCTCGCGGTGCGCCATCGAGGGCAGGTACATGGCGTCGCGGTCGATCGTGCGCATCGTGCCGTCGGGCGTGACGACGATGTTTTCGGGCTTCAGGTCGCCGTGGGCGCACTCCGAAGCTGCGAGCTCCGCCGCCATGCGGTCGAACGAGGCTGCGAGGCGCGCGAATTCCGCGGCGTCGGCCGCTGCGATGCGGTCGTGGAGCGTGTCGCCCTCGATCCACTCGTCCAGCACCACGTCCGTCCACTCTCCGTGCGCGGCGTCGCGGTAGACGTAGAGTTCGTTCCGGAGGAGCCGTTCGCCATAGATTTCGGCCAGGTGGCGCGGAGGGTGGGTGTAGCAGCGCAGGGCGCAGGTGCGGCCCCGGTGGCGTATGCGGAAGACCACGGCGCTGTTGCCCGCCGTGAAGCACGGCCGTCCGTCGGCATCGCGGCACAGGTCGATCCTGCCCAGCGTGCGCGTGAGTCCTGCGGAGTTGCGTATCGTGAAGAGGTATTGTCCGAGGGTTATCATGGGGCGTAGTCGGAGCGAGGCGAATTGTCCGGAGAGGGGTTGTTTCCGCCGAGGGGGCGAAAAAGCGCCCCGGCTTGAGGCCGGGGCGGGAAGTGCGCGTTGCCGCAGCGGGCGGTGCGGCTCCGTGCGGAGCCCGCTCACCGCACGGCGGGCGATCAGTGGCAGTGGCCGCCGTCGCAGTCGCCGTCGCAGCCGCAACCCTCGTCGCCGCAGCCGCAGCCGCAACCGCCGCCCTGGAGGTCTTCGGGCGTGACGTCGCGAACCGACACCACTTCGACCTCGAAGTTCAGCGTCTTGCCGGCCATCGGGTGGTTGAAGTCCATCTTCACGGTCTCGTCGCCCACCTCTTTCACTACGCCCATCATGCGGTTGCCCTGGGCGTCGCTCATGGGCACCTGCGAGCCGACGAAGAGGATGTCCTCGGCCAGCTTGCCGTCCACCATGAAGATGTTCTTGGGCAGGTCCACCACCGCGTCGGCGATGAACTCGCCGTAGCCGTCCTTGGGTTCGAGCGTGAAGGCCACCTTCTCGCCCGGCTCCTTGCCGAGGATCGCCTCCTCGAACTTGGGCAGCAGCATGCCCGTGCCGAAGATGAATTCGAGGGGCTGTCCCGGACGGGACTGATCGGCTATCTGACCGTCTACGGTGAGCTTGTAGTCCACCGCTACCATTTTGTTGTTTTCTGCTTTCATTTTCGTGGTTTATGTATCTATAAAGTGCAAAGGTACTAAAATCCTGCCGAATTCCAAATCGGC
Source organism: Alistipes sp. (assembly GCA_009774895.1). Lineage (GTDB taxonomy): Bacteria > Bacteroidota > Bacteroidia > Bacteroidales > Rikenellaceae > Alistipes. The sequence continues at coordinate 9,390 of VSOO01000011.1, forward strand.
GCACGAACGTCGTGCGGGATGCGTCAGAACTTCTCCTCGCAGTTGCGGCAGCAGAGGTTGCGGTCGCCGTAGCCGTTGTCGATCTTCGTCACGTAGGGGAAGAACTTGGCCTGGCGGATCCAGTCGAGCGGGAAGGCGGCCTCCTCGCGCGTGTAGGGGTGCGTCCACTCGCCGCAGAGCTCCGCGGCGGTGTGGGGTGCGTTGCGCACCACGTTGTCGGGCTGCCCGGCGGCGGCCTCGCATTCGCGCTTGATGCGGATCAGCGTCTCGATGAAGCGGTCCATTTCGGCCTTCGGCTCCGACTCGGTGGGTTCGACCATCAGCGTCTCGTGCACGGGGAACGAGAGCGTGGGGGCGTGGAACCCGTAGTCCATCAGACGGTGTGCGATGTCGCCGCAGTCGATGTCGTAGTCGTGCTTGAAGTGCGTGAGGTCGAGGATCATCTCGTGGCCCACGCGTCCCGTCTCGCCCGAGTAGTAGGTGCGGTACTCGTGCTTGAGCGCCGAGGACATGTAGTTGGCATTGACGATGGCCATCTCGGTCGAGCGGCGGAGCCCCTCCTCGCCCAGCATCTTGATGTAGCCGTAGGTGATGGGGAGCAGCGAGGCCGAACCCCAGGGTGCCGACGCCACGGCCGTGATGCCCTCGTCGCCGCCCGTTGCGGCCAGCGCATGCGAAGGCAGGAAGGGCCGCAGGTGCTCGGCCACGCAGATGGGACCCACGCCGGGGCCGCCGCCGCCGTGGGGCATGGCGAAGGTCTTGTGCAGGTTGAGGTGGCAGACGTCGGCCCCGATGTATCCCGGGTTGGTCAGGCCCACCTGGGCGTTCATGTTGGCGCCGTCCATGTATACCTGGCCGCCGGCGTCGTGCACCGCATCGACGATCTCGCGGATGCGGCTCTCGAACACGCCGTGTGTCGAGGGGTAGGTGATCATCGTGCCGGCCAGCTCCGAGCTGTGCTCGCGGGCCTTGGCCTTGAGGTCCTCCACGTCGATGTTGCCCTTGTCGTCGCATGCCACCGTCACGATCTTCATGCCGGCCATGGCGGCCGACGCGGGGTTGGTGCCGTGGGCCGAGGCGGGGATCAGCACGATGTTGCGGTAGCCCTGGCCGCGGCTCTGGTGGTAGGCGCGGATCACCATCAGTCCCGTGTACTCGCCCGCGGCGCCCGAGTTGGGCTGGAGCGACGCGGCGGCGAATCCGGTGATGGCCGCCAGGTCCTTCTCCAGCTCGGCGATCAGCTGCATGTAGCCCTCGGCCTGGTCGGCGGGGGCGAAGGGGTGCATGTCGAGGAAGCCTGCGAGCGAGAGCGGCTGCATGAGGGCTGCGGCGTTGAGCTTCATGGTGCATGAGCCCAGCGAGATCATCGAGTTGGCGAGCGAGATGTCGCGCAGCTCCAGCCGCTTGATGTAGCGCATCAGGTCGCTCTCGCAGCGGTAGGTGTTGAATACCGGCTCGGTGAGGTAGGCGCTGGTGCGGAGCAGCTGCGCGGGGATGCGCGGCGCCGACTCCTTCGCGCCCTTCGCCTTGCGGCCGCGGGCCTCGGCGAAGATGCCGACCACGGTCTCGACCTCCTCGGGCGTGGTCACCTCGTCGAATGCGATGCGCACGCTGTTCTCGGTGGGATAGAAGAAGTTGATGCCCCGTTCGAGCGCCAGCGACTGGATGACGGCGGCTTCGGCCTCGACCTCGATCGTGTCGAAGAAAGCCTCGGCGGCCAGCTTGTAGTCGAGCGCCTCCAGTGCGCGGGCTGCGGTCGCGGCGGCCTCGTGCGCGGTCGTGGCGGCGCGCTTCAGCCCTTCGGGGCCGTTGTACACGCAGTAGAATCCGACCATCGAGGCCATGAGCGCCGAGGCGGTGCAGATGTTCGACGTGGCCTTCTCGCGCTTGATGTGCTGCTCGCGCATCTGGAGCGACATGCGCAGCGCCTTGTTGCCGAGGCGGTCCACCGACACGCCGATGATGCGGCCGGGCATGTTGCGCTTGAAAGCCTCGCGCGTGGCCATGTAGCCCGCGCTCGGGCCGCCGAAGCCCATCGGCGTGCCGAGGCGCTGCGTGGAGCCCGCGGCGATGTCGGCGCCCCACTCGCCCGGAGCCTTGAGCAGCGCCAGCGAGAGCAGGTCGGCCACGGCCGTGACCAGCGCGCCGCGGGCGTGGGCCGCGGCGGCGAACGCCTCGTAGTCGCGCACGGCGCCGTTGGCCGCGGGATACTGCACGATGGCGCCGAACTCCTTGCCCGTGAATTCGTAGCCGTCGTAGTCGTCCACGATCAGCTCGATGCCGAAAGGCTCGCTGCGCGTGAGCAGCACGTCGAGCGTCTGGGGGAAGATGTTGCGGTCCACGAAGAGCTGGCAGCGTCCCTCCTTCACGGCCTCGCGCGAGCGCAGGGCGTACATCATCAGCATGGCCTCGGCGGCCGCGGTGCCCTCGTCGAGCAGCGAGCAGTTGCCGATCTGCATGCCTGTGAGCGAGATGACGGCGGTCTGGAAGTTGAGCAGCGCCTCAAGGCGGCCCTGCGATATTTCGGCCTGGTAGGGGGTGTAGGAGGTGTACCAAGCGGGATTCTCGAACACGTTGCGCACCACGGCGGCCGGTATGGCGTTGGGATAGTAGCCCATGCCGATGAACGAACGCAGCGTGCGGTTGCGGTCGGCGAGCGAGCGGATGTGGGCCGCGTATTCGTATTCGCTCATGCCCTCGGCGGGCAGGGCGACGGGCTTTTTCAGCCGGATCGACTGGGGGATCACCTGCGAGATGAGCTCCTCGACGGAGCCGACGCCGATTACGTCCAGCATGGCTTTCAGATCCGTCGGGTTCGTGACGCCGATATGGCGCGTGTAGAATTTGTCGAACATGGTTTTTATGGTTTGATAGTCGTTGTGTTCCGTGGATTGTCAGTATGTGAAGCTGCTGCCTCCGATGAATTCGCGCAGCACCGAGGTGGGCGGAATTTCGTCGGGTGCGATGGGGATGAAGTTGTCGAGGAACTTGAGCATGCGCCGCGCCTCGTCGTACTCGGGCACGGTGTCGGGCACTTCGCGCAGGATGGGCTCGGCGAAGCTGCGGAGCACCGATATTTCGTAGAAGAGCGACGAGTTGAACATCACGTCGGCGTTTTCCTGGTAGGGGAAGATGTGGCGCTCCTCGCCGCGGCGGACGCTGGGCCAGCGCCCGAGCGTGGCCAGGGCGTCGGCGCCCCGCTGCGTGTAGTCGCGCGTGAGGCGGCGCAGCAGGCGGTTGTCGGTGGTGGCGATGCGCGACATGTTGTCCATGGCCACCGACGTGAAGCACGAGACGTAGATGCGGAACTTGTGCCGGTCGGGAATCGAGGGCGTGAGCCGCGGGTTGAGGCCGTGGATGCCCTCGACGATGAGGATCGAGCGTTCGTCGAGCGTGAGGGGCGTGCGGTGCCACTGCCGCTTGCCGGTGATGAAGTCGTAGCGCGGAATATCCACGCTCTCGCCCTGCATGAGGCGGCGCAGGTGGTCGTTGAAGAGCTTCAGGTCGATGGCTTCGAGCGCCTCGTAGTCGTAATCGCCGTTTTCGTCGCGCGGGGTCTTCTCGCGCTCCACGAAGTAGTCGTCGAGCGATATGAGCACGGGCTTGAGCCCCAGCACGCCAAGGTGGATGCCCAGGCGCTTGGCCGAGGTGGTCTTGCCGCTCGACGAGGGGCCCGAGATGAGCACCGTGCGCACGCCCCGCACGGCGTTGGCTTCGAGGATGGCGTCGGCCATTTCGGCCAGCTTGCGTTCGTGGAACGCCTCGGCGAGTTTGATCATGCCCCCGGCGTCGCCCGCCAGCACCTTCGAGTTCACGTCGCCCACCGTGGGCACGCCCATGATGTTCACCCAGCGCTGGTATTCGCGGAAGATGTCCGACATCTTCTCCTGGTGCACGCCGGTGTCGATGCGGTCGGGCGCCGTGCGCAGCGGCAGCGCCAGGCGGAAGCCGTTGTAGCAGGGTTCGATGTCGAAGAGGGTGACGTAGCCCGTGGAGGGTGCGAGCGAACCGTAGAAGTAGCCCGCCAGCCCGTCGAGGGTGTAGAGGTCGCTGTACAGCCGCGGCCGCGTATCCAGGAGGGCCACCTTGTCGTCGAGGCCCTGGCGGCGGTAGATCTCGCGCACCTCGCTGGTGAAGGTCTTCCGGCGGCGGATGGGCAGGTCGGCGTCGGCGAGGCGGCGCATGCAGTCGCGCAGGGCCGCGGCCTCCTCGCGCGGGAATTCGTCGATGCCCTCGATCTCGCAGTAGAAGCCGCTGCCGCCCATCGAATGGCGGATGTGGAGCTTGCGCCCGGGGTAGCGCTCGGCCGCGGCCTTCTGGAGCAGAAACCAGCAGGTGCGCTGGTAGACGCGGATGCCTTCGAACGAGGTGATGTCGATGAAGCGGACGGTGACCGGGGTATATATTTTGTATCCGAGCTCCTTGATGCGGTGGTTCACGTAGGCCGCGAGGAACGGACGGGCGGTTGCGATGTTCAGTTCGCGGGCGATGTCGCCGAGCGTGGTGCCCATCGGCGCGTCGATCGTGGCGCCGATGTTTTCGCATGTGACCTTTATGGTGTCCGTCATACCGCTTCGTGGATTTAATGTCGTGTAAAGATAACGATTTTATTCATAACTTTGGCAGTCGCAAAAATATTTTGAACCTCATGAAGAAAAAAATCTTCCGCCATTGCCTGTGCTGCCTGCTGCTGGCCGCGGCGGCCGCCTGCGGGCCCCGGGAGCGCACCGTGGTGCTGCTCTCGACGAACGACATCCACGCCCGCATCCAGCGCTTCCCGCAGCTCGCCGCGGCGGTGAAGGCCTGCCGCGACACCGCCGACGTGGTCTTCCTGATCGATGCGGGCGACCGCTGGACGGGCAACGCCTATGTCGATCTGGCGGAGAACCGCCGGCCGGTGCTCGAACTGATGAACCGCCTGGGCTACGACGCGGCCACGCTGGGCAACCACGAATTCGATGCCGGACACGCCGTGCTGGGCGACATGCTCCGATTCGCGGAGTTTCCCGTGGTGTGCGCCAACCTGCGGAGCGACACGGCGGCCGTGCCGCAGACGCCGCCCGGTGTCGTCGTGGAGAAGGACGGGGTGAGGGTCGGATTCGTGGGCGTGGTGACCAATTTCGAGGGCGAGGGACGCCCCGCGGGCCATGCCGACCGCTTCGCGGGGCTGACTTTTCCCGATCCGCTGTGCGCGGCGCGGCGCTACGAGTCGCTGGCCGGCGACTGCGACCTGCTGGTGCTCATTTCGCACATGGGCGCCACGCACGACCGCGACCTGCTCGCCGAGCCTTCGGCCTACGATCTGGTGATCGGCGGTCACAGCCACGAGGTCATCGACGAGCGGATCGGTGCCACGCTCCTCACGCAGACGGGCAAAAACCTGCAATACGTCGGCGCGACGACCGTGCGCCTGCGCGGTCACGAGGTCGTATCGACGGATTTCCGCCTCGTGCCGCTCGACGCCTATGCGCCCGATCCGGAGTTCGCGGCCGAGGTGGAGCGCTACTACGCCGCGCCGGCGCTGCACCGCGTCGTGGGGCGGCTCGGCGCCGGGGCCTCGCACACGGGGCTGGCGAACCTCATCACCGACCGCATGGCCGCGCGCACGGGCGCCGAGGTGGCGTTCTACCACATCGGGGGCGTGCGGCTCGACACGCTGGCGCCGGGCGACGTGGAGCTGGCCGTGCTCTACGACCTCGAACCGTTCGGAACGACGGTCGTGGAGGCGGAGATGACCCCCGCGCAGATGCGATGCATGATCCTGGCGAAATACAACGATCCGGTCAATACGAAGGAGTCGCACCGCATCGACATCTACTCCACGGAGCCCTATGCGATCGAGGTGGGGCCCGACGGCGAGGCCGTGGACGTGCGTTTCCCCGGCCTGCGCGAGGGCCGTGTCTACCGGGTCGCCATGAGCGACTACATGTATAAGAAATACGAGGCGCTCGAATACGACGCACCGCGCGAATCGGGCCCGGCGGTCCTCGACCTGCTGCGCGAAGCGCTCGAAAGCACCGCCCCCCTCCTGCCCGACAATGCGCCGCGCCAGACGGAGCGGCACGCGGCCCTTCCGGTGCCGAAAGCCGCATAGGGGCGACCGCCTGCGGCTGCGATCCCGGCGGCGGAGACGGTCGTTCGCTCCGGCCGGCCGTCTGTCTGTCGCTCCGGCGGCCTCCGCGGTGCGGAGCCTGCGGGAGCCGGGGAGAGCAAAGAATACGGGGCCCGAAAAGGCCCCGTATTCTTTGGTTTGTTTTTTATTGTTTCCCGCCGCCCTGTCCGGAACGAACTTCGTCGGGCGCCGCGCCCGGTTTTTTTTCAGGCGGCCGTTTCGGGCTCGAAATTTTTCGCCCCGGCCCTATTCGGAACCTTCGGCCGGCGCCGCATTCGGCCGGGAAAACATCTGTCTGCCGGTTGAAATTTCCTCGCTCCGGTACGGCCCGAGCGCCCTCCTCCCGATTGACCGCGGGTGTTCGTTTGCGGCGGATGCCTCTCGCCGGGGCCCGGACCCCGCCCGCCTCGGCGTACACGCTCCATTCCGGCGGGTGCTTTCCACGGCGTCGGCGCTCCGTATGCGACATTGCGCCCGCCTTGAAGCAATCCCGATCGTTTAGCGGCCGGATGCCTCCCGTCCGGCAAGTGCCCCGATCGTGCGCGGCTTGCCGGCGGTGCGGGCCGCGCGGCCTAACGGTCGCCGCCGATGCGGTCGTCGATGATCGTGCGGATGCGGTCGAACACCTCGTCCATCGAACCCACGCCGTCCACGTCGGCGTACTTGCCGCGCTGCGCATAGAAGTCGGCCACGACTTCGGTCTGCCGGCGGTAGACCTCGATGCGGTTGCGGATCACCTCCTCCGAGGCGTCGTCCGCACGGCCCGAGTCCTTGCCGCGGAGCAGGATGCGGCGCACGAGCTCCTCCTCCGGCACGCGGATATCGACCATCGCGTCCACTTGCAGTCCGTGTTCGGCGAGCATCGTCTCGAACTCCTCTGCCTGGCGCGTGGTGCGCGGAAAACCGTCGAAGATGCAGCCTTTGGTATGGCGGTGCTCGTCGATGAATCCGGCCACCATGTCGATGACGATGTGGTCCGGAGCCAGCCGACCCTCCTTTATGTACGACTCCATTTCGCGTCCCAGCTCCGTGCCGCGTGCGATCTCGTCGCGGATGACCTCGCCCGTCGAGACGTGCGTAATGCCGTAGTGCTCTTTCAGCCGCTGCGCCTGCGTGCCTTTGCCGCAGCCCGGAGCGCCGAATAGTACGATGTTCACCATTTCGAACCCGAATTTTTGATTGCGAATACAAATTTACGTTATTTTTTGGGGAAACAACCCTTTTCCTCTAATTTTGTGAAAAAATATTCCGACTATGGAGAAGAAGCGCACGGAGATCGCCGAGTTGGGCGAATTCGGTCTGATCGACCGCCTTACCCGCCCGTTCGGGGCGCAGAACGCCTCGACGCTCGTCGGTCCGGGCGACGACGCGGCCGTCGTGGCACCCGCCGAGGGCGACGTGGTGCTCTGCTCGACCGACGCACTGTACGAAGGGGTCGATTTCGATCTGACCTATTTCCCGCTCCGCCACCTGGGCTACAAGGCGGTGACGGCCGCCGTGAGCGACATTCTGGCCATGAACGGCCGGCCGGAGCAGCTGCTCGTGTCGCTCGGCGTGTCGTCGAAAATCCCCGTCGAGGCGCTCGACGACCTCTACGAGGGCATCGCCTTCGCCTGCCGCGAGCAGGGCGTGGACCTCGCGGGCGGCGACACGCGGGCCTCGCTCACGGGGCTGGTGATCGGCACCACGGTGCTCGGCCGCGCGCGGCGCGGCGAGACCGTCTCGCGCTCGGGCGCCCGGCGCAACGACCTGGTGTGCATCACGGGCAACCTCGGTGCCGCCTACATGGGGCTGCGGCTGCTCGAACGCGAGAAACGCGTGTTGCAGGACGTCAGCGATCCCGAGCCGCGGTTCGCGGGCTACGAGTACCTGCTCGAAAAGTACCTCAAGCCCCGTCCGCGCACCGACGTGCTGGAGGCGCTTGCGGCCGAGGGCGTCCGTCCCACGTCGATGATCGACCTCTCGGACGGTCTGGCCAGCGACCTGCTCCAGCTGTGCCGCGCGTCGGACTGCGGCGTGCGCATCTACCTCGACCGCATTCCCATCGCACGGCAGACCTCGGCCCTTGCGGAGGAGATGCACGCCGACCCGGTGGTGGCGGCCCTGCACGGGGGCGACGACTACGAACTGCTCTTCACCGTGCCGCTCGACCAGCGCGAGCAGGTGCTGCGCATGGGGTGCGTGGACGTGATCGGCCACATCACCGACGCTTCGGCCGGCTGCTTCCTCGTTACGCCCGACGGCGGCGAAATACGCCTCCGGGCCCAGGGTTTCCCCGAAGCGGAGGCTCCCGCAGCCGCTCCGGAGCGCGGGGCGGAGGCGCCTGCGGAGGCGCCGGAATGCGAGGACACTCCGGAAAGACCTGCGGCGGAGCCGAAATGCGAAGACGCGCCGGAGGCTTAGCATTTGCGGCCGCGGGATGCGCGGCATACGGCCGGCGAACATATATATTGGGTGCGCCGGAGCGGAAACAGGGGCCTCCGGGTGAAAAATCGTCGTCGGGAAGTTGCGGTTTGCGAAAAACTTCGTATATTTGCAGCCCCGATTGTGGGATTTTAAAACTAAACGTATCATGAACAATTACGAAACCGTTTTCATTGTCACCCCCGTTCTGTCCGAGGCACAGGTACAGGAGGTCGCTGACAAATTCCAGGGCGTTATCACCGAGAACGGCGGTCACATCGTGAATCGTGA
>VSOO01000110.1 GCA_009774895.1 Alistipes sp.
CCGTAAGAGGGCATCCACGTTACCTCGTAATCCTGCATGACGCCCGAATAGGCGAGGATCTTACCCATCGAGAGAACGCCCTGTCCTCCGAATCCTGCAATAATCAAAGTCTCTTTCATATTCTCAGTCTTCTTTTTTTACGTCCTTGATATCGCCCAGCGGATAGAAGGGCAGCATGTTCTGCTCGAGCCACTGGTTCGACGCTACGGGCGACTGCTTCCAGCCGCTGTTGCAGGTAGCGACTACCTCGACCAGCGAGAAGCCGTTGCCTGCCAGAGCGTTCTCGAATGCCTTGCGGATGGCCTTCTTGGTCTTGCGCACGTTGGCGGGCGTGTGCACGCTCTGACGCGTGATGTAGGTCGTGCCGTCGAGGTGAGCCATCATCTCGGCGATCTTGTAGGGGTAACCGTTCAGACGCGGATCGCGACCGTAGGGGGTCGTGGCGGTCTTCATGCCCAGCAGGGTGGTCGGAGCCATCTGACCGCCGGTCATACCGTAGATCGCGTTGTTGATGTAGATCGCCACCACGTTCTCGCCGCGTGCGGCTGCGTGGATCGACTCTGCGGTACCGATGGCCGACAGGTCGCCGTCGCCCTGGTACGTGAAGACCATCTTCTCGGGGTGCAGACGCTTCACGGCGGTAGCCACTGCGAGTGCGCGGCCGTGTGCTGCCTCTACCCAGTCGATGTCGATGTAGTTGTAGGCGAATACCGAGCAACCTACGGGCGAGATGCCGATCGTCTTGTCGCTCATGCCCAGCTCGTCGATTACTTCGGCAACGAGCTTGTGGACCGTACCGTGACTACAGCCGGGGCAGTAGTGCATGACGTTGTCGGTGATGAGCTTCGGTTTTTCGTAAACCAGATTCTCTTTCTTGATTTCAACCTCTGCCATAGTCTTATTTATTATTAATCAGTTTTTCTTTCAAAGCGTTGAGCACCTCGTCGGGAGCGAACATCATACCGCCCTGACGACCGTAGTGCGCCACGGGAGCCGTACCGTTCACGGCCAGACGCACGTCCTCGACCATCTGTCCGGCGTTCAGCTCGGCCGACAGGAAGCCCTTCACGCCGCGCTTCGCCAGGTCGGCGATCGCCTTCTTGGGGAACGGATAGAGCGTGATCGGACGCAGCAGACCGACCTTCAGACCCTCGGCGCGAGCCATTTCGACCGTAGCCGAGCAGATGCGGGCCGACGAACCGAATGCCACGATCACGTAGTCTGCGTCGTCGCAATCGATGGTCTCGTAGCGCACCTCGTTCTCCTCCAGAGCCTTGTACTTGGCCTGAAGACGCAGGTTGATCTGCTCCATGACCTCCGACTTGAGCTCAAGCGACGTTACGACGTTGCGCTCGCGGTCTGCCGATTTGCCGCATGCGGCCCATGCCTTGCACTCCTCGGCGATCTCCTCGTTGGTGTGGCGCGGGCGCTGGGGTGCGAGCACCACTTTCTCCATCATCTGACCGATGGCGCCGTCGGCGAGGATCATCGCCGGGTTGCGGTACTTGAACGCGAGGTCGAAGCCGTCGGCCACGAAATCGTGCATCTCCTGCACCGAGTTGGGAGCCAGAACGATCATGTGGAAGTCGCCGTGACCGCCGCCCTTGCAGGCCTGGAAGTAGTCGCCCTGCGAAGGCTGGATCGTACCCAGACCCGGGCCGCCGCGCTGGCAGTTCACCACGAGGCAGGGCAGCTCGGCGCCCGCAAGGTAGCTCATACCCTCCGACATGAGGCTGATACCGGGGCTCGACGACGAGGTCATCACGCGTTTGCCGGTAGCGGCACCGCCGTATACCATGTTGATCGACGAGATCTCCGACTCGGCCTGAAGCACCGTCATGCCCGTGGTCTCCCACGGTTTGAGCTCCATGAGGGTCTCCATGACCTCCGACTGCGGAGTGATGGGGTAGCCGAAATAGCCGTCGCAACCGTAGCGAATCGCCGCATGAGCGATCACTTCGTTGCCTTTCATTAATTTTACCTCTTTCTCTGCCATAGCTTATTCAAATTTTTGACGATAAACCGTGATGCAGCTGTCGGGACAAATCACCGCGCACGATGCACAGCCCGTGCAGGCGTCGGGATTCTTCATCTGAGCCGCCGGGTAACCTTTGCTGTTTACCTCGGCCGATAATTCGAGTACATCGCACGGACACGAAGCCACGCAGACCCCGCAACCCTTGCAACGCTCGTTATCGACAACGATAGTTCCTTTAATTTTAGCCATATTGCCGTTTGTGTTGTAAGTTCCTTACAAATGTATGAATTTTTTTGCGAATTTTGTTATCGTCCGTAATAAAAATTCACAAAATTACTATCGAAAATTCCCGATAGTCATAAAGCGAAGGCCGGACCGCATGCACGTCCCGGCCTCCGTTTCCGATTGTTACGCTACTCTTCGAACGAGTGGATCACGACGCCCGAACGCAGTTTGGGCTCGAACCACGTGGTCTTCGGGGGCATGATGTTGCCCGTGTCGGCGATGTTGATCAGCTGCTGCATCGACACGGGGTAGAGGGCGAATGCCGCCTTCATCTCACCGTTGTCCACGCGGCGCTGCAACTCCTCCAGGCCGCGGATGCCGCCCACGAAGTCGATGCGCTTCGAGGTGCGCAGGTCCTCGATGCCGAGAAGCTCGTTCAGCACGAGGTTCGAGAGCACCGTGACGTCGAGCACGCCGATCGGATCGTTGTCGTCGTAGGTTCCCTGCTTGGCCGTGAGGCTGTACCAGCGGCCGTCGAGGTACATCGAGAAGTTGTGCAGACCGGTCGGATGATAGATCGCCGTGCCCTTGTCCTCCACCTCGAAGTTCTTCTTCAGCTTCTCGACCAGCTCGGCGGGCGTCAGACCGTTCAGGTCCTTCACCACGCGGTTGTAGTCGATGATGCGCAGCTGGTTTGCGGGGAACGTCACCGCCAGGAAGTAGCAGTACTCCTCGTTGCCCGTGTGGTTCGGGTTGTTCTGCTTGCACTCCTGACCCACGCGTGCCGCAGCTGCGGTGCGGTGGTGTCCGTCGGCCACGTAGAGCGCCGGCACGGCTGCGAACAGCTCCGTGATGCGGTCGTTGGTGGCTTTGTCGTCGATTACCCAGAAGTGGTGACCGAAGCCGTCCTCGGCCGTGAAATCGTACTCGGCGGGGTGGTTCTTCACCCACTCGGCCACGATCGTGTCGATCTCGGCGTTATCGGGGTATGCGAAGAATACGGGTTCGATGTTGGCTTTCTGGTTGCGCACGTGGATCATGCGGTCCTCCTCCTTGTCGGGGCGGGTGAGCTCGTGCTTCTTGATGGCGCCCGAGAGGTAATCCTCGAAGTGGCAGCCCATGACCAGACCGTACTGCGTGCGGCCGTTCATGGTCTGCGCATAGATATAATAGTACTCTTCGGGGTCCTGCTGGAGCCAGCCTTCCGAACGCCACTTCCTGAAGTTCTCCACGGCCTTGTCGTATACGGGCTGCGAGTGCTCGTCGGCAATGGGGTCGAAGTCGATCTCCGGCTTGATGATGTGGAGCAGCGAGCGCTCCGTGGCCTCGGCTTTGGCTTCGGCCGAGTTCAGCACGTCGTAGGGGCGCGAAGCCACCTCCGAAGCATACTGCTTCGGAGGACGGATTCCGCGGAAAGGTTTGATTCTTACCATGATGTATGGATCGGTTCTCTGTTTTCTACTTGTTTACCTGGAAACGCGTGTTGCCGTTCTTCACGTAGTCCACGATCTGACGCGCAGCGGCAAGACCGGCATTGATGTTGGCCTCGGCGGTCTCGGCACCCATCTTCTTGGGCGTAGCGAAGAAACGCTTGCCGAACTTCTCGGCCATCTCGGCCTGAGCCTCGGGGGCGATGTCGGTGATGTACTTCAGGTCCTCGCGCTCGGTCATGGCCTCGATCACGCCGGCCTCGTCGATCACCTCTTTGCGGGCGGTGTTCACGAGCGTGGCGCCCTTGGGCATCGAGGTGAGGAGCTTGCGGCCGATCGACTTCTTGGTCTGCTCGGTGGCGGGGATGTGAAGCGAGAGGTAGTCGGCCTTGGCGTAGAGCTCCTCGATCGAATCCACCTTCTGCACGCCGTCGGCTTCGAATACCTTGGCGTCGGTGATGAAGGGGTCGAATGCGATGACGTTCATGCCCAGAGCCTTGCCCTTGCGGCCCACCAGCTTGCCGACGTTGCCGTAGGCGTGGATGGCCAGCGTCTTGCCCTGAAGCTCCGAACCGGTGCCGGGGTTGAACTGGTTGCGGGCCATGAACACCATCATGCCCAGCGCCAGCTCGGCCACGGCGTTCGAGTTCTGACCCGGGGTGTTCATCACCACGACGTTGTGCGCCGTAGCGGCCGCGAGGTCCACGTTGTCGTATCCGGCGCCCGCACGAACCACGATCTTCAGGTTCTTGGCGGCGTCGAGCACCTCGGCGGTCACCTTGTCGCTGCGGATGATCAGCGCATCGGCGTCGGCCACGGCTGCGAGCAGCTGTGCCTTGTCCGTGTATTTCTCAAGCAGAGCCAGTTCGTAGCCTGCCTCTTCGATAATCGTTCTGATACCGTCTACGGCCTTCTTCGCGAAGGGTTTCTCGGTTGCAACGAGTACTTTCATATTTTTCAGCAATGATGTGAAATAAATCGCTTTGTCTTTTTTTACTTCCCGCATGTACGGGACGATCGTGGGACACACGGCGTGTGCCTCCTACTTGTGCAGCTGCTCGAACTCCTGCATGCAGGCAACGAGTGCCTCTACGCTCTCCTGGGGGCATGCGTTGTAGATCGAAGCGCGGAAGCCGCCCACCGAACGGTGGCCCTTGATGCCGACCATGCCCTTCTCCTTGGCGAAGGCCATGAACTCGCTTTCGAGGTTCTCGCGGCCCGGAGCCATCACGAAGCATACGTTCATCAGCGAACGGTCCTCCTTGACGGCGGTGCCTACGAACATCGAGTTGCGGTCGATCTCGTTGTAGAGGGTCTCGGCCTTCTTCTTGTTGCGCTCGTACATGGCCTCCAGACCGCCCAGCTCCTTAACCCACTTGAGGGTCTCGTGCATCACGAAGATGGGGAATACGGGGGGCGTGTTGAACATCGAGTTGTTGCGGGGCTCGTCGCCGATGTGGGTGCGGTAGTCCACCATCGTCTGGATCTTGCGGTCCATTTTGCCCAGAAGGTCCTTGCGCACGATGACGAACGTCACGCCAGCGGGGCCCACGTTCTTCTGCGCGCCGCCGTAGATCATGCCGTACTTCTTCACGTCTACCGGACGGCTCATGATGTCCGACGACATGTCGGCGATGAGCGTTACGGGGCAGTCCATGTCCTCGTGGATCTCCGTACCGTAGATGGTGTTGTTGGTGGTGATGTGGAAGTAGTCCGCATCGGTCGGGATGGTGTAGCCCTTCGGAATATAGGTATAGTTCTTGTCC
>VSOO01000111.1 GCA_009774895.1 Alistipes sp.
GGGGCCGTCCCGCACGGTTCCGGGCGGCCCCCCCCGCGGTTTCCCCCGCCCCGCCGGCCCCGGCACCCGCCGCCCGGACGAAAAAAAGGGTCCGCACGAGCGGCCCCATCGACCGGCGGCCCGGCAAAAAACTATTTTTCGTTCAGGATACGCATCGCCGCATCGAGAATCGCCGTATCGTCCAGCGTCACAACGCCGCCGTCCGGTCCCTGCTCGAAATGAACGCCCACGCCCTCTTTGGCCGCATGCTGACCGCCGAAATAGTTACGAACCGTCTCGATGTCGATTCCCAGTTCATCTGCAATGCGTTGCGAACTGCCGCTGGGCAGTTTGTCCTTGATCCGGCGCAACTCGTTAAAAGTAATAATCATATCGTTCGGATATTATAGGTTGGTGTTTCTGAGACTAAGTTAGCACAATTTTGCGAATCTGCAAAATTTCGGAAGGAAATTCTTCACCCGGACGCACGGATTCCGGCCGCAACCGCAACACAGCGGATCATCCGGTCCGCTCTGCCCCGTCCGGCCGCCCCCCGCCCCGGTGCCGGCACCCGACAAGCCCTCCGGCCAACCCCGGAGCGAAACGACCCGCGACACCAGGATACGGGGCGGCAAACGAAACCGGAGCACACCCCGTGGTATGCTCCGGTCCGCTTAGACTGCGCCATGCGCCCGATTACTCCGCCTTGGGTTCGATGTAGATCTGGAACAACAGCGGGGTGAACGAGGGCACTTCCGTCTGCACGGTGGTGGTGGTCACCTTGTCGGACTGGTTCGGCACGTTGTAGTTGTTGTACAACCCGAACATATAGTTATTGTAATAGTCGTTGTACATGCCGTTGTAATAGCCGTTGGCGCCGTAATAGGCCTGCATGTAATTGTAGTAGTTGAGCAGGTCGCTGTAATTCGAGCCGCCCGTGGAGGTGGTGCTCGTCGTACCCGCCTTGCCCGCGGCGCCGTAGGCGTTGGTCGAAGTGGTGAGAATCGCCGCCCACTGGCCGTAGCGCAGCACGGGAATCGAGTAGTAGAACGCCTCGATCATGCCGCCCCGCGAAGGGGTGTAGCTCTCGACCGAGCCTTTGGCCTCCTTCTCGCCGAAGACCAGGCCGCGCACGCCGGGGATGTTCGAGTCGAGCACGAAGCCGTCGAGGAAGCGTGCGATGTACCATATCTTCGCCGTGCCGTTCAGGGTCACCGAGTCGCTCTTGAGCTTCTGCGGGCCGTCGTAGGGGCCGAAGCGGTTCACGAGCGTGTCGCAGATCGCCTGTTCGAGGCGCTCGAAATCGGAGTAGGGCTCGTATTGCGAAGCATAGATTTCGGGATAACGGAAACGCTCGGTGGGTTTGTATATCACGTTGATGTAAACCTGCGGGATGCTGTCCGCGGCATTGCGCCATGCGAAGCCGTCGTAATAGGGGTTGTTGGGATCGTAGATCGGATAGTCCCCCTCCCCGGCACGCACCGACGCCGCGGCGCGCGGCTTCACGGGTTTCAGGCCGCCGTTGTTGCGGGCGAAATCGTCCACATCGACCCCTTCGCGCCGCAAGGGATTGTAGACCGTGTCGGTGATCTTCAGCGTCGCCACGAAGGGCCGTCCGCTCTTGAGCGCATAGCCGCTCTGTCCCTCGTAGCCGCCGCTGCCCGTCACGCCGCCGTCGCCCACGACCGTGGAGGGCATGTAGAGCGTCACCTTCGAACCGCAGCGCAGCTCCACCTCGCGTTCCAGGCCCCGGGCCTCGGCATAGGCCGCGCCCAGCTTCAGGCGGTTGTGCATCGACAGGTAGGTACCCTCCAGCAGGGCCGTATTGGTGTCGCCCGCGTAGTACTTGTAGTAGGGCACGTAGCGCGTGAAAGGCGTATAGCTGCCCACCAGACGGGCGTCCGTCTCATTGCGCGTGAGCACGATGTCGCCCCCCAGGTTGCGGCCCGTGAAGGTGAAGCGCACCCAGCACGCGGTGTCGCGGATGGGCGCCGCCTCGTCCGAGCCCGGTTCGAGCACATCGACCCAGTAGCCGCCCTCCTCCTGGTAGTTTTCCAGCAGTTCGGGACGGTTCAGCTCCATCCACTCCCGGAGCGCCAGCCGCTCCTTTTCGACATAGGAGGTGTTCACCTCCTCGGCACACGAGGCCGCCAGCAGCGCGAGCGCCGCGAGGCCGAACGTGCGGATCATTCGGTTCATATCAGTTCTTCGTTATCGTCTCCACGACCGCCACCGCCGCTACGGGCGACTGCTTGGGGAGCAGGCCGAACGGCTTGCCGCCGTAGGCCATGTTGTACGTCATGTATATCTCCACGGTATCGCGCTCCCGCACTCCGGGCAACGCGAGTTCGAGCCCTTTTATTATGGGGGTGCGCCCCAATTCCACCTTCAGCGGCTCGAACGACCAGACTCCGGGCGTGAGTCCCGCGGCGTAGAACGCCTGCTCGAACTCCGCATTGTTCGAAAAGAACGGCATCGAGAGCTTCGTGGTTTCGAGCTCGCCCTCCGCGTTTCTTTCGGGGAAATAGGTCAGATTCGCGAATTCGAACGCATACATGCTGAGCGTGAGCTCCACGACGTCGCCCGCCTCGGCCTCGGCACGCTGCGGGCGCTCCGGATCGTAGAAGTTGCGGATGTAGCGGAACACGCACTGCTCGTAGGTGGTATAGAACGCCGGATCGCGGTCGAGCGACTCGCGCGCCTCCTCCTCCGAGAGCAGGCGCGGCACGTGCGTCGATGCGAGGTACTTCGCATAATCCGACTGCTGCCCGGGCAGCACGTCCTCGCCGCCGTCGCAGCCCCCGCACCACACGCAGGCGGACAACAATATGAAAAGCAGTTTTTTCATCGTCGGACAAAGATAACAAAAATTACCGACATACGAAAACCGTGCGCCGATTTTCGTCTCCGCAGCCCGCAACCCCGGGCGGGCGTCCCCGAGCACCCCGCCGGAACACCGGCCGCACGGCGCCGGCACCCGCTCGCTGCGTCACACGGCGCCGCACGTCTAAAGCCTCTTGAGCGCCCGCCGCACGGTCTCCTCGACCGAAAGCGCGGGTTCCTCCTTCAGTACGGCCGTCACGGCCTTGTCGGCCGCCGCACGGGCGAAGCCCAGCATGACCAGCGCCGCCAGCGCCTCGTCGTAGGCCTCGCTGCCGGCCGCGGCTTTCGGCGCCTCGTCCGGCGCGAGGCCCGCGGCGGCCATCTTGCCGCTCAGCTCCACGATGATCTTCTGCGCGGTCTTGAGTCCCAGACCCTTGACACTCTTGAGCAGCACCGCGTTCTCCGTGGCGATGATCGACTGCAATTCGCGCGGCGAATAGGTCGAAAGGATCATGCGGGCCGTATTGCCGCCCACGCCCGACACGCTCAGCAGCAGGCGGAAGAGCTCGCGCTCGGCACGCGTGGCGAATCCGTAGAAGAGCTGCGCGTCCTCGCGCACCAGGTAGTGCACCCACAGCCGCGCCTCGGAGGCATGCTCGATCTCCGAGAAGGTCTGCAACGAAATATGGAGGTAGTAGCCCACCCCGCCCGCTTCGATCACCGCGCCCGTCGGCGTGAGCTCCGCGACGGAGCCTTTTATGTATTCGTACATGAGTTCCAAAAAATGTTTGAACGCGGGCAAAAGTAAAGATTTTTTCTTACCTTTGCGAATCCAACGGAGAATATCAATTCAAAACGGAACAGCGATCATGAAGAAAACGATCCTCGCCGCCCTTGCCGCGGCGGCACTCCTTACCTCGTGCGGCAACGCACCCGCAGCCGCGACCGCAGGCGAAACGGCCGAACCCGGCGTCGTGGAGAGCAGCGACATCGCCTACGTGCAGGTCGAAGCCGTCCTGGCCCAGTGCGATCTCTACCTGAACGAGGGCGCGGCCCTTCAGGAGAAGACCGAGAAGGCGCAGCGCTCGTGGGCCCAGAAAGAGAAAAACATCCAGGCCGAAGCGGCCCAGCTGGAGGAGAAGTACCGCAAGGGGCTGATCACCACGCTCGATGCGCAGGCCCAGCAGAAGAAGATCGAACAGAAGGCCCAGAACTACCAGGCCAACGCCCAGAAGGAGGCGCAGTCGCTCGACGAGGAGAACTACGTATTCACCAACCGCGCACAGGACCTCGTGCAGCGCGCCGTGCGCGAAATCAACGCAGACGGCCGCTACAAGCTCATCATCAACGCCAATGCGCTCATCGACGCCGATTCGACGCTGAACATCACGCCCGCAGTGCTCGAAACGGTCAATCGGCTCTACGCCGCCGACAAGAAGAATCAGGAAAAATAGAGCCTTTTCTTTATATCGAATCCGGCCGCTCCGCTTCGTCGCGGGGCGGCTTTTTCATACCCGCCGCCGGGAACACCGGGAACACCGGGAGCACCGGGAGCACCGGGAACACCGCAATCCGCCGAGGCCCGAAGCCGGGTCCGAAGCCGTTCCTCACGTCGTCGGACGGCTCAGGTCGGCGACCGTAGCCCCTGCAAAGTCGATGAGCGCCTGCGGCGCCAGCCGCAGCTGCAAGCCCCGCACCCCGGCGCTGACGTAGATCGCCGCATGCTCCGTCGCCGTGCGGTGGACGTAGGTCGGATAGGCGCGCTTCATGCCCACGGGCGAGCATCCGCCGCGAATGTACCCCGTGAGGGCCAGCAGCTCCTTCACCGGCACCAGGTCGGCCTTCTTGTTGCCCGAAATCCGCGCCGCGGCCTTCAGATCGACCTCGTGGTCGCCCGGCACCACGCACACGAAACACCCCGTGCGGTCGCCCCGCAGCACGAGCGTCTTGAACACGCATTCGATCGGCTCGCCGAGCTGCTCGGCGACATGCACGGCAGCCAGGTGCTCCTCGTCCACCGCATAGGGGATCAGCTCGTAGGCGATTCCGGCCCGGTCGAGCAGCCGCGCCGCATTGGTCTTCTCGATTTTCGTTCGTCCCATCCTATCCTCGGAACGGCATCGGTTCCGTTCCGCGCACAAAGTTAATTCATTTCGGCAGCCGTTGTTCCCGCAGGCGACGCCCCGACAGGCGAATTTCCGCCGGGTCCGCGCCGCCGGATCCGGAAAAAACAGGGGCGGCACCGGGATCGTTCCGAAAAAAAGCCGTACATTTGCCGCAAAAGGGCACCCCGGACGCACCCGACGGAAAGGCGTGCGGCACCGCAGGGTGCGGACAATTTTTTTCTGAATCGAACCATGAAGCACACGGAAGCCGCGGTGGTCATACCGCTGTACAAACCGGAACGCACCTCGTGCGAGCGCGCTTCGATCCGGCAGACCGTCCGGATACTGGGGTGCGGTATTTTGTGATAGAACGACTGGGTCCCGAAGGAAGGGACCGCACGGAAATCGCGCGGGAGTTCCCGTACG
>VSOO01000112.1 GCA_009774895.1 Alistipes sp.
CAACCTGCCCAAATAACGATCGCGCGATCGAAAAGGAAGCGACACTCGCTTCCGGGTGCCGTCAGCAATGACGGCACTTTTTTGTCGTCCGCCCGAACCCACGGATTATGCATGTTACGAAAGAAACGCCCCGAAGCACGAACCCTCCTCCGCACTTCCCGCCGAAATGCGGCTCTCCGGCTTCGCAAACGCACGATCCGGGCATCATCGCACTGCTCGATTTAAGGCCGCACTCCTCCGATTCCGTTTTTTCATCATCAAACCGCGAAATCTTTTGCCGGTCTGGAAATTTTCTGTATTTTTGGCCTCTGAATTCGGAGCAGACTTCGGACAACGAACTCAGGCTGCGAATTTCGCCGGACCGCACGATCGCTTCATTCGACAAGAGAAACAGAACAATACGAAATATTTGCTTTTACAGAAGCAATTCAGGGAAGTGACGCCTTCTGGGAAGATACTGTCGCAAACGACAGTATCTTTTCTTTACGGAACCGTCCCGATGATTTCCGCACGCCTTTGCACGCCCCCAACGCCTGTCGATCGACGGTCGCACCAGCGTATCGAAGCATCCCACAACAAGATACAAAGGACCTCGCACCGGCTGCGAAACGGCCGGGCGCAAATCGCCAAAAACCGGTCGCTGAAAAAACGTGCCGCAGCGGAACGCTTCGGCAAAGTACGGGAAACGATCGCGCAAGCGGATCAGCGCTCGGCGTCCGCGCTGCGTGCCGCCTGCTTCTTCGCATCGGCAGCAGCCTTGCGGCACCAGGGAGCGATGCCGCATGCGGCGCACTTGGGCGAACGGGCCGTGCAGACGTAGCGGCCGTGGAGAATCAGCCAGTGGTGTGCAATGGGCAGCAGATGCGACGGAATGTGCTGTTCGAGCGTGCGTTCCGTGCGCAGCGGCGTGGTGGAACCCGTCGTCAGTCCGATGCGTTCCGACACGCGGAACACGTGCGTATCGACCGGCATCACCTCCTTCTGCCACAGCACGGCGCCCAGCACGTTGGCCGTCTTGCGCCCCACGCCCGGCAGGCGCTGCATGGCGTCGAGGTCGCGGGGCACCTCGCCCCCGAACTCCTCGCACAGCATGCGGGCCATGCCCGCGAGGTTGCGGGCCTTGTTGTTGGGATAGGATATGCTGCGGATGTAGGGATAGATCTCCTCGGCCGTGGCCTCGGCCATCGCCTGAGGCGTGGGAAAAGCCTCGAAGAGGGCCGGCGTGGTCATGTTGACCCGCTTGTCGGTGCACTGCGCCGAAAGGATTACCGCCACGAGGAGCTGGTAGGGATCCTTGTAGTGCAACTCGCTCTCGGCTACGGGCATGTGCTCGGAGAACCATCCGATGATGCCCTCGTATCGCTGTTTCGTCGTCATAGTCTGGTCAGTTTTGCGAACCGCGCGAGCAGGGTCTTCTCGCCGTGGTTGTCGAATGCCACCGTCAGCTTGCGGTCGGCCGCCAGAGCTTCGACGGCCCGCACGGTGCCCGCGCCGAAGCGAGCGTGCTCCACGCGGTCGCCCACGGCATACGCACCCGCAGCCGGATCGGGAGCGGCGGCCGCCGGCACCTCCCCTGCGCTCCGCACGCCCAGACGGCGCATGCCCTCGGTCGAGGTGCGCGGCGCGGCCACGAGGGACGGATCGGGACCCTTTCCGCGCGCCGCGGACGCCCCGAAGCCGTCCGCACGGCCCGTTGCCCGCACTCCATCACCTCCGCTGCGGCCCGCGGGTCCGTATCCGCCCGGACGACCGCCCCCGGTGCGCGCGGCATAGCGACCGCCGGCGGGCGACGAAGCACCCTCGCCGCCCGCAGCACCCTGCGGACGACCGTAGCGGTAGTCGAAACGGCGGCGGAGCGCATCGATGGCCGGACCGCGGCGCTCCTCCGCACGGTCGTCGGCGGACTCCGCATCCTCGACCGCAGCTTCGAGGTAGCGGGGATCGATTTCGCGCAGGAAACAGCTGGGGCGCGAAAACTCCATGTTGCCCCACTTGAAGCGCATCTCGGCATACGAAAGCGTGGCGGCGGTCTTGGCGCGTGTGAGCGCCACATAGAAGAGGCGCCGCTCCTCCTCGAATCCGTCGGGCGACTCGGCGGCCCGGGCCGAGGGGAACAGGTTCTCCTCCATGCCCACGATGTAGACGAACTCGTACTCCAGTCCCTTGGCCGAATGCACGGTCATGAGCGTGACCTTGTCGCGGTCCTCGGGGTCCTCCTTGTCCATGTCGGTCATGAGCATGGCGTTCTGCAACCACTCCTCGATGGTGGCCTGCTCGTCCTCGGTTCGCTCGCCGCTGCGGATCTCGGCGTCGCGCTGCTCCTTGAAGAGCTGCATCGAGTTGAGCAGCTCCTCGATGTTGCCCAGCGCCGAGGCCGCCTCGGGGGTATTCTCCCGGCGGTAGAGTCCGAGGATGCCGGAGCGGGCGGCGATTTCGAGTCCGAAGTCGTAGATTCCCTTCTCGTTGCGGGCGAGCGACAGCGACCGGATCATCGCCACGAACTCCGCGGCCTTGCGTGCGATGGCCTTCTGCACGGGGTCGGCGGCCGGCTCGGCCACCAGGCCGTCCACCGCCTCCCACATCGACACGCCGCCCTGCTGCGCCAGCTGCTCGATGCGCTGCACGGTCGTGTCGCCGATGCCGCGCGCCGGATAATTGACGATGCGCTTGAAAGCCTCGTCGTCGCGCGGGTTGATTACCAGCCGGATATAGGCCAGCAGGTCGCGAATCTCCTTGTGGTCGTAGAACGAATTGCCCTTGTAGATGCGGTAGGGAATGCCGCGGCGGCGCAGGTTGTCCTCGATGACGAGCGACTGGTTGTTCGTGCGGTAGAGGATCGCCACGTCGCTCCACCGGCAGCCGGCGGCACGCACGCGGTCGCGCAGGTCGGCCACCACCTGCTCGGCCTCGTCGCGGTCGGTGTAGGCCTTGAGCAGGCGGATCTTCTCGCCCGCGGCACCCTCCGAGAAGCAGCGCTTCTCCATGCGTTTCGAGTTGCGCTCGATCACCGAATTGGCCGCCTCCACGATGGTGCGCGTCGAGCGGTAGTTCTGTTCGAGCTTGAAAGTCATGGCGTCGGGATAGTCCTTGCGGAACGAGAGGATGTTCTCGATCTTGGCGCCGCGGAACGAATAGTTCGACTGCGCGTCGTCGCCCACCACGCACACCTTCGAGCGGGTCTGCGACAGCCGCCGGATGATGACGTACTGGGCGTAGTTCGTATCCTGGTACTCGTCCACGAGGATATAATGGAACAGCTCCTGGTAGCGGGCCAGCACGTCGGGACAGTCGCGCAGCAGGATGTTGGTCTGGAGCAGCAGGTCGTCGAAGTCCATCGCGCCGTTGCGTTTGCAGCGCTGGCAGTAGAGCTCGTAGAGCGTGCCGAACTCGGGCACCTGGGTCCGGCGGTCCTCGGCGGCGAAGGAGGCGTTGGCCTTGTAGGCGCCGGGCGTCACGAGGCAGTTTTTCGCATAGGATATGCGCGAAGCGATGGCGTTGGGCTTGTACCTGTCGTCGGGCAGGTGCAGCTCGCGCACCAGGGTCTTTATCAGGTTGCGGCAGTCCGAGGGTTCGTAGATCGTAAAGGAGTCGGGGTAGCCGATGCGCTCGGCGTTCTCGCGCAGGATGCGCGAGAAGACCGAGTGGAAGGTGCCCATGCGGATGTAGCGGCTGCTGCCCTCGGGGATCATCTGCGCGATGCGCTCGCGCATCTGCTCGGCGGCTTTGTTGGTGAAGGTGAGGGCCAGGATGTTCCAGGGCTTCACGCCCTGCTCGATCATGTAGGCGATGCGGGCGGTGAGCACGCGGGTCTTGCCCGATCCGGCGCCTGCGATGATGAGCGACGGCACGTCGTAGTTCTCCACGGCGGCACGCTGGGCGGGATTCAGCCCTTGCAGTATCTGAGATTCCATAGGTCGTTGCGAAACTTTCACCGCAAAGTTAGGGACATTTCGGCGTACGGCCATGTGCCGCCCGCATTATTTTTCGGATTTTCACCCGCCGGCGCACCGCCCGGCGGCCTGCGTGCGGCCGGATGGGGGTGCGGTCCGCGCCCGGCCCCGAACGCCGCCCGAACGGCCGCACCGCGCCGCACGAAAAACCCCGCACGGAGCCGCCGCGCGGGACGATGCGATCATATTTCTCGCGAAACGGCGGAATTTCGCGTAATTTTTCCTATTTTTGTAGAAATCATCTTTTGCACACGCTTATGGAAATTACGCATCAGGATACGGAACATCTGCGGCGACTGCTCGAACGCCCCGAACAGCGGATCGTCATTCTCTCGCACACCAATCCCGACGGCGATGCCGTGGGCTCGTCGCTCGCATGGAGCACCGTGCTCCGCAACATGGGGCACCGGGTGACCTGCATCGTGCCGAACCGCTATCCCTACTTCCTCGACTGGATGCCCGGCATCGGGGAGATCGTGATTTTCAAAGCCGACGAAGAGGGCCGCGCCGCGCGCGCCATCGACGAGGCGGACATCCTGTTCTGTCTCGACTTCAACGCCATATCGCGTCTCGAAATCCTGAGCGACACCATCGAGCGCAACACCACGGCCAAGCGCGTGCTCATCGACCACCACCTCGCGCCCGCACCCGGTTTCGACCTGCTGTTCTCCTACCCCGACGCTTCGAGCACCTGCTTCGTGGTCTACGCGCTCATCGAGCGGCTTTTCGGCACGCAGGCCATCACGCGCGAAATGGCCGAGGGGCTCTACGTGGGCATGATGACCGACACGGGCAATTTCTCGTTCTCGTTCCTCACGCCCGCGCTCTACCGCGCCGTGGCCGTGCTGGCCGAAACGGGCATCGACATCCCGAGCCTGCACAACAACGTCTACAACGCCTACACCGAGGGCCGCGCACGGCTGTTCGGCTACGCCATAAACCGCAAAATGGAGGTGATCGAAAACGGCACGGTAGCCTACATGTCGCTGATGGAGCACGAGATGCGCCGTTTCCAGTTCCAGCAGGGCGACAGCGAGGGTTTCGTGAACTATCCGCTCACGATCAAGAAGATGAAGATGTCGGCCATGTTCCTCGCCCACCGCAAGTTCATCCGCATATCGCTCCGCTCGCGCGGCGACGTGGACGTGAACCTCTTCGCCCGCAAATATTTCAACGGCGGCGGCCACCGCAACGCCGCGGGCGGCAAATCCTACGTTTCGATGGAGGAGACCATCGCCCGCTTCGTCGAGTCGGTACGCGAATTCGCCGAGGAGGGCGGTCTGGGAGCCTGAGCCCCGCGCCCCGGCCGGGGCGCATGCCGAATCTGCAGAAGAAACCGGACAACAGCCCAACCGAAAAACAAAAACAAA